>DNVL01000153.1 GCA_003507515.1 Legionella sp. | reverse complement strand
CTTTTTGATGCCCCTTGCAGTCCATTTTTTTAATGGCACGGGGCTCTTTTTATCTGCCTTAATGACTTACATATTGGTGGGTTGTTCACTCCTGGCATTAAAGCAACAACCCAGTACGCCGACGAAGAAGCAAATCCAGATCGAGAGCAACTTACACAAACAACCTTTTTTTATTGCGATAATCGGGCTTGCGGTATTGTATACCCTGGTCGATGTGCTGGCTACTTTCGCCTACAAAAGTGCCTTGTTGGGTGATTATAATCAAAACGAATTGGCTAACTTTATTAGTCTTTTCAGAGGAAGTCTTTCAGTGGTCGGATTGCTAATTCAACTCCTGTTAGCGAGGCATTTGTTCATTTGGATTGGCCTGACGGGTATTCTATTGAGTTTGCCTATATGTTACCTGCTGATTGGCGGCGTGATTGGTTTGTGGCCTACATTTGCTTTTTTTGTTCTGTTCAAATGGTTTTCCGATGTTTTTTTGATTAATTTTAGCAACCCCTGCCGACAAATGTTATTTAATCCTTATCCCTCAGCCCTTCGCCGAAAAGTAAAGGGGTATGCTTTAGGCTATGCGGTCGCTGTTGGGAGTTTGTTGGGGGCACTGAGCATTGTTATTATCAGTCATGATGAGAACAAACATAGCTTAGGCGTGCTAGTCGTCATGCTGTCATTAGNNATGACGAGAGAGGCGAATAAAGGCTACCAAAATCTGTTGCATGTCGCCTTGCAAGAAAACCGCTATGATCCCGATTTATTGAACTTAAACCCCGAATCTGTTTCATTCATGCATCAAGATATTTTAAGTGCTATCCAAAGTGATGATGGGCATGCTATACGAGCAGGACTTTCTTTTTTAAATCAAGAGGCCGTCATTCAGCACATGGATGCAACCGGTCTACCGGAGGCCATTGAAAAAATACTTGCCAATCCAAATGCCGATATACGCTATAAAGCAGCGATCGCACTGAAACGATTCAATGCAACAGACGCGACCCAGGTTTTATTAACGCAATTCAAGCAAGAGCATGATCCAACGGTAGGCTGGGCAATCTTGGATTGCTTATGGACATTTGGTTATAGGCCTCATCTATTAGAGGCCATGGAGGCACTCAAAAGCCCAGAGCCGTTCATCTTTGCTTATGGACTGATAACGCTCGATCACCAACAAAAGGCCCAGCAGGTGATTGATAATCTACTCAATGGGAGCATTCAAGAACGCTACACGCTGGCCGAAGCAGAACGTTATTTGCATCCCAGTGCACAGCAGAATCAACGCTTAGAACGACTGCTGCAGGATGCATCAGAACGCGTCAGTATAAAAGCCATCAATGGCTTAACCTCACACTCAAGCATCGCGTTCATTCCTAAGCTCATTCAGCTACTCAACAAGCCTAGACAAGCTTGGTTTGCCGAGCGAGCACTAGCCCATTTTCAGGAAAAAGCCTTGCCCTATTTGCTAAAAAGCGACCCATCTAAATCCAGTGTTAGATTGTTGGCAAGGCTCTCCCAACCCAGCGCCTTACACGCGCTGATAGCTTTATCCAAAGGCCCTTCCATTGGTTTGCGTCACGCCATTTCAAAAGCGGTCTTTCGGCATGCATCATACAATCTAAAACAAACAGCGATGCGCGATGCATTGACGAGCATGGTCTTGTGGACCGCTGAAGAAATCGTCCGTTTGAGTCGGTTGACCACATCCCTAGATGAAGGTACAAATCATGAAATCGGATTGCAACGCCATATGAACCGCGTTGTGTTTATGGCATGGTTTGGGGCTATCGTTGGGCGAACACGCGTTGCAGCCATCGCACATTACATTGAAAATCCTGAACAATATAGGCGTGATGATGTATCCAAAGCCTATGAGCTACTCGATAGCCTTGCAATCAATGCAACCTTAAGGGAGGCTGTAGAAAAGATCAGTCAAACCTATGCTCAAAATAAGCCCATTCTTGGCTCGGGCATTAACCCAAGCATTATCATGCTAGAACAGCATGCCATGATATATAAAGAGAGCTATCCCATGAATACAATGGATAAAATCGCATTATTACGACGCATTACGCTGTTTTCCGAGCTCCCCGCTGAATCGCTTCAAGCCATTGCAAGTGTCGTTCAAGAAACAGACATGGCAAGCGGTGAGCGCTTATTCAGCGATCAAGATGAGTCAGATCGATTTTATTGCATTGCTTCAGGCCAGGTTTTGATAAAAAAAGGCGAACACTTGTTGGCTGAACTCCATGAGGCTGATTATTTCGGGGAGCTGGGCTTGCTCGATGATATGCCGCGAGCAGCGGATGCGATTGCGGCTACAAATGGGGTATTGCTTTACATTGAAAAAAATGAGTTCATGCATATACTGGAAGATTTACCCGAGATCATGCGTGCTGTCGTGAAGCAAACCCTGGTGTATTTAAGGCAAAATTTATCTAGCAGCCGTTTATCATGCTGAAAGACGAGCATACCATGCCAGGACCTCTGGCATGGCTGTTAATATTATTCTCGACCAGAAAAAGCGCCCAATAAATTTAATAGGCTGATAAACAAGTTGTAAATTGATACAAATAAAGAGACGGTAGCCGATATATAGTTGGTTTCTCCGCCGTGAATGATCTCGCTGGTTTGAAAGAGAATCAACCCAGATGAAATCAACACAAACGCTGCGGATATCACCAGTTGCAAGGCAGGGATTTGAAAAAACAGGCTAGCAATCATGGCAAGAAGTGCGACCATGACGGCAACAAACAAAAAGCCGCCGAGGTAGCTAAAATCTTTTCGTGTGGTTAATACATAGCCTGATAGAGCGAAGAATATCATGCCTGTTCCACCCAGTGCCGTTGCAATCAACTGAGGGCCATTGGAATAATGGGAAATATAGGTGTTTAAAATGGGTCCTAATGCAAAACCCATGAAGCCCGTGAATGCAAAAACACTGAATATACCCCAAGGACTGTTTCTTAATGCATGGGTTAAAAACATCAAACCATACGCACCTGCAATAAAAATAAGTGGGTTAATGGAACGCACTGCCATGGCAAAAGACGCATATGCAGTAAAGGCACTGAAAATAAAGGTCAAACCTAGCAAAAGATAGGTGTTGCGCAATACTTTGTTTGTCACGAGAACCGAATCAGCTCCGCGGTTTAAGACTGAAACGTTGCTTTTGTTCATAGCATAACTCCAAGAATGGTTTAGTGTTCATTATAGCATAGATAAGGGTCGTCCATTTACTTTTCAAGTCTATCGGGATGTGTTCTCCCTGGCAAGTGCGGTATTATGTTTCTTTTTTAAATGGGATCTTAAAATAATGGCTCGAGTGGCTGTGGTACAAATGGTGTCTTCAGCGCATGTTCATGAAAACTTGGCAACGCTGGATGGATATTTTTTAACCGCGCGGGATGGGGGCGCTGAACTACTCGTTTTGCCTGAAAATTTTGCATGCATGGGTTTGCATGAAACGGATAAATTGGCGATTGCAGAAGAAGATGGGCAGGGTTTGATTCAGCACACGGTCAGTCAATTGGCTGCGCATTATGGCATCTGGGTGATTGCGGGAACGCTTCCCATCAAGGCTTACGCGAACCGTGTGAAAGCCAGTTCTTATGTCTATGATGCAAAGGGTATGGCGGTTGCACGTTATGATAAAATTCATCTGTTTGATGTGCGGGTATCGGACAAGGAAGCACATCAAGAGTCAGCAACCATTGAGCCAGGCGATCGCGTGGTGGCGGTGGATACGCCAGTGGGTCGCATTGGGCTTACGGTGTGTTATGATTTACGTTTCCCGGAATTGTATCGCGAGCTCGCACGCCTTGGGGTGGAATTATTCGCAGTGCCTTCGGCGTTTACAGCCGTAACGGGGCGCGCGCATTGGGACGTCTTGCTTCGTGCGCGCGCCATTGAACAGTTGTGTTATGTTCTCGCATCGAATCAAGGTGGTGAGCATGCCAGTGGGCGGCATACCCATGGCCACAGCATGATCGTGGAGCCATGGGGCCAGGTGCTAGCCGAACAGAAACAGGGGGCTGGGGTTGTTTTTGCAGATATTGATTTGCAACGCATACATCAGTTGCGTCAGCAATTTCCATGCCATGATCACCATGTACTACACTTGCAAAAGGTCTCATCAATATGACAATCGCGCTCACCATTGCAAAAGATTTGCTGTTAAAGCCCGCATCCTTGGATGAATCTAGAATAGACGCGTTGCTTCGCTCGATGTTGAATAATCGTGTGGATGCGGCTGATCTGTATTTTCAAAGTTGCAGTTCAGAATCTTGGTATTTGGAAGATTCTGAAGTCAAAAGTGGGAGTTATTCCATTGACCGTGGTGTGGGTATTCGGGCGGTGAGTGGTGAGAAAACTGGGTATGCGTATTGCGACGATATTTTATTGCCCGCGATGGAGCGTGCCGCCATTGCTGCGCGTTCCATCGCATTGACTGGGCCATCCACATCACAGCGCATTCAAATCCAAACCTCACCGATCGTTCGTTATCGGGGCTTAAATCCGATTGAAGGGATGAGCAAGCAGGATAAAATTGCGATGCTTCAGTCGATTGACAAAGAAGCGCGGCGAATAGATCCCCGTGTCATTCAAGTGAATGCGTCTCTCAGCGGCAGTTATGAGGTCGTCATGGTGGCTGACATGCACGGCCAGATGTTGGCAGACGTTCGGCCCATGGTGAGCGTGCATGTGAGCGTGA
>DNVL01000036.1 GCA_003507515.1 Legionella sp. | reverse complement strand
AAATCTTTTTCATGCGGATCTTGGTACAAATGATCAATGCGCTGCGTATTGAACGAGGAAGAGCGGCGCTTGATGCCATGAACGATGTACCCTTTATGGATGAGGAATTCCGCTAAATAAGCGCCATCTTGACCTGTCACACCCGTAATTAAAGCTATTTTCATTAAATCATACCCGTCCGTATACGTCTTCAAAGCGAACGATGTCATCTTCGCCCATGTATTCACCACTTTGCACTTCAATCATCACCAATTCGCATACGCCTGGATTTTCTAGGCGATGTTTGTGGCCCGCCGGAATATAAGTGGATTCATTGGTGCGCACGAACATTTCGCGCTCGCCATTCACCACACGCGCCATTCCGCTGACAACTATCCAGTGCTCGCTGCGATGGTGATGCATTTGCAGACTCAAGCTGGCACCAGGTCTCACCTCAATGCGTTTGATTTTAAAACGCGGGCCTTCTTCCAATACCGTATAAGCACCCCAAGGCCGATGAACGGTACGATGCAGCTTGTGCGTTTCATGACCACTAGCCTTCAATTGCGCATAGATACGTTTCACGTCTTGCGCACGCGATTTGTCTGCAACCAGCAGGGCATCGGGTGTGTCAATGATCAATAGGTTATCAAGCCCCACAGCACCCACCAGACGATCCGTGCTACGGATATAGCAATTGGACACATCACACAATAACGCTTCACCTTCAATTCGATTGCCTTCAGCATTGGGCTCAGAGAGCTCACCAAACGCATTCCAAGAGCCAATATCAGTCCAGCCAATCCGACAAGGCACCACCGCAACATGGCTCGATTTCTCAATGACCGCATAATCGATTGAATTATCAGGCACTAGATGAAAACTAGCTGCATCCAATTCCAGTTGTGAAAATCCCGGGCCTGTTGCACGGCGTGATTGCTCCATGCATGTTTTAGTGGCCAGAAGAATGTCTGGGCTGTGCTGCTCCATTTCCTGAATTAACAGGCCTGCCGTAAAACAAAACATGCCAGAATTCCAAAGGAATCGCCCAGAATCCACATATTCCTGCGCTTTTTCGAGCGAAGGTTTTTCAATGAAATTCAATACATCATGTCCGTCAGCTTCAATATAACCATATCCCGTCTCCGGGTTTTCAGGCTGAATACCAAACGTGACCAGCTTCCCGTGTGCGGCCAGTGCCGTGGCTTCATCGACTGCTGCTGAAAACGCTTCAAAGTCTGAAATCAGGTGATCGGCAGGTAACACCAACATCAGCGCATTAGGACCATATTGGTCAATGATTTGAAGTGCCGCGCTAGCAATGGCCGCAGCCGTATTGCGGCCAAACGGTTCTAATATATAGGCTGTCGCATGGCATGCCTCATTCACTTCACGAAACGCGTCTTCCGTCTTAAAGAATAGATCACGGTTGGTCGCGACTAAAATTTCGCTAACACCCGGCAATAAAGATGCACGCAGAAACGTTTTTTGCAACAAACTTTGCCCATCCGGCATACGAATGAAGGGTTTGGGGTGCGATTCACGCGAGACGGGCCAAAGCCGTGCCCCCACGCCGCCGCATAAAATAACCGGTATTAGATGCATGAAGATTCCCTGAATGTTTAAGATCGAGGTCTCGAATAAACGGAATAATGGGTTGAGGTTTAATCATGTGGTCCATTGTTCAAAACCTCCACATGTGACGCCGACATCCCTAATCCTTTCGATGAACCCATTTTGTCACCGATTTAATATTACGCGACTCACAAAAAATTGTCCACCGTAGGATTTATCCAAATAGGATTCATGTTGTTCGGACATTAAGACGAAAGCCCTTTTGGCGCAAAAATAAAGCATTTTGACATAATAAAAAGAAATCCAGCCACGATGATGATGGCCACCGCTTGAATCCATTGGATGGAATAACCGTAATGATCAACAAAAATCAACAACAACATTAAATTAATACCATATCCAATCCAATAAGCCAGAAAAAAACGACTGCTGGTGCGAATAAAACTGCCATTGGATGCAAAGGTCCATCGCCAATTTCCAATATAACTCATAATCGTTCCCAGTAAATAAAGAAACGTCATGGTTTTTTTAGGTTCAAATCCGATGTGTGTTAGAAAGAGAAAAATGGANNATGCCCACAATGCCGTATCGAACCAACTCAATCATCGACTGATGCCCTCTTATCTTTAGAAAAGCCGATGCCATCTCATCTCACCGTTATAACAAATGTGGATAGATTAACGGATGGGGACAACAAAAGAAAGAAGTATGGTCGTCATTCCCCGCTTGTAATCATGATTATTTTGTGGTCTATTCAATTTTTTTGATTCAGAGATGGTTATTTATGTTGGAGCACCGAAGAGCTGGTTTTTTTAGACAGATAAAGCATACTCCAACGCTGATGGCGTTATTCTCATCTGTTGTATTCATGGCTGTTTTATATGCATTATTTAAGCCGCTCTGGGAAACAAATGATGATGTAGCCATGTCCATGATGGCGCATGGTTATGGCATTGCCGCATTTAGCTCACCCCTGATTCTTTTTTCTAATGTGCTATGGGGGCATTTGATTCGGGCGATTCCAGAACTCAATGGTGTATTGGGTTACTCTACAGCAACCGTTGGCGTGTTAACAATCGTCGGCTTCACGCTGATGTATGGCTTATTACGGCTCGGTATAGCTTATATTTCGTCTGCCTTGTTGGTCATATTAGTGCTATTACGGCCGACTCTCTTCCCTCAATTTACAATGAATGCGGGACTCCTCATGGTGGGCGCCCTGGTTTGTTGGCATGTGTATGCGAGAAAAGAGGATTGGCGAGCACTGTTTACCGGATGTTTCCTTGCCTTTTGCAGTTACTTGGTTCGTTCTCAAGAATTTTTTTTGATGTTCGCTGTTGCTTTGCCATTGTTGCCATGGCGCGCTTTGTTGTCTCGTCCAATGGCTCGAATTGCTTTGTTATGCCTTGCTTTGGCGATCGCTTTAGCGGCGGTCATGGACCATCAAGCCTATCAAGGGAGCGAGTGGGGTACGTACAAGGCATTGAATCCTGCCCGTCTACCATTCACAGATTACGGCGCCGGTACGTTTTTGAAACAACATAACGATATATTGGACCGGCACGGTTATAGTGATAACGACATTGATTTGATAAAAGGATGGTTCTTTGTTGACCCTGTGATTGCAAACCCCACGGCATTGAATCAGATGCTGACGGAACTGGGGCCGTTACCAACACAAGCAGGTTCCCTGACCAATGGATGGGAAGGCACGCATATACTATGGCAGCCTCGATTATTCACCCTCGTTCTCACCGCGCTATTATTGATGTTGATGATGCCGAATCGCCGGATTTTGGCGAGTTGGGGATTATTTTGGGTCGCGATTTTTTGCTTAGGCTTGTTGGGTCGCCCAGGTATTTTTCGAGTATGTGAACCCGTTGTTTATATGCTTTTGGTTGCTCCATTTTTGATAGGGTATCGCTGCTTTTTTCAAAACTTAATAAGTGGCTGCGTGTTAGTGTTAGCCGTTCTGATTCAAAGTGGGCACGTCATCTCTGATTATCGCATGTTTCAACATTGCTACAAAAAAGCCCGAGCCGATTTGGCACCCATGGCCCATTCTCGTGACTTTCCAATGGTTGTCTGGGGAGGGGGGTTTCCTTACCAAGCCATCTATCCCGTATTGAACACCTCAACTTCAGAGAGGGCATATCAACTGTATTGTTTGGGCTGGCCGACATGGGCACCCAATACGGTCTCGTACGCAGAACACCACGCTGGCCGTGGCCTAAAAGCACGTCTGATGGATAAAGAAGGCATTCCCATCATGGCCTCAGCCGAATCCATGGATCTTCTCAATACTTACTGCCGAGAACGACTACATGGACAAATGAAAGAG
>DNVL01000125.1 GCA_003507515.1 Legionella sp. | reverse complement strand
CTGAAATGGATTGGACCAATAAAAATGTTCATCCAAGCAAAGTGGTTGCATTGGGTGATGTGGTTGACGTCATGGTGCTTGAAATCGATCAAGATCGTCGTCGCATATCCTTAGGTATGAAACAATGCGTAGGCAATCCTTGGCAGAATTTCTCATCACAGTACACGAAAGGACAAAAAGTAAGCGGTAAAATTCGTTCTATTACTGACTTTGGTATCTTCATCGGTCTGGATGGTGAGATTGATGGTTTGGTTCATCTGTCTGATATTTCCTGGACAGTGTCTGGCGAAGAAGCCGTCAAACAATTTAAAAAAGGTCAAGAACTTGAATCGATCATTTTGGCCATTGATGCAGAACGCGAGCGTATTTCTTTGGGCTTAAAACAGCTTGAAGGCGATAACTTCAGCAGTTATGTTGAAGCTTATCCGAAAGGCGCTGTGGTGAAATGCAAAGTCACTGCTGTTGATGCAAAATTGGTTACAGTGGAATTGGCTGAAGATGTTATCGGTACTATTCGTGCAAGCGACTTGTCGGATGACAAAGTTGAAAATGCAGCAACGCTTGTGAAAGAAGGCGAAGAACTCGAAGCCAAAATCATTAACATTGATAAAAAGAATCGTACGATTGCATTGTCTGTTAAAGCAAAAGATGCACAAGAACAAGCTGATGTTATCAAGAAATACTCTCGCGGTACGGAAGCGCCAGCCAACACATTAGGCGGCACAACGACTTTGGGCGATTTGTTGAAAGAAAAAATGGCCAATAAAGATAGCGAGTAAAGTCCTTTCACCACCCTAGNNGCAAAGCAAATGTGCAAAGCAAAGGGTGGTGAAAAATGATGACTGTGTTATGATTTGATTTTAAAAAACGTAGGAAGCTACGTTTTTTTTTATCTTAAGTTTTTTTAAAGGGATAAACCCATGCGCATCATGATGACGATTTTTTACTTATTACTCGTTTTGGTCGGCATTAGCTTTGCTGGATTGAATGCACAATCCGTTCACATTAATGTTTACTTTACGGCCTTTAATATACCCGTTTCTGTTTTAATCATACTCATGCTAAGTTTCGGTATGTTGTTAGGATTTTGTTTGTCTCTCTGCCGCTATTGGCGTATTAAAGCAGAATGTCGTAAAATAAAAAATCAATTAAAACTCACTGAAAAAGAAATCAGGAATTTGCGTGCTATCCCATTGCAGGACCCACACTAATGATTAATTTATGGCCACTACTATTGCCAGCTGCTGCGTTTTCAGGCTGGTGGATTGGCGTTCGTCATGATACTGGAAAACAAAAAAATACGAGCAACCAGTTATCACGTGAATATGTGGTGGGGTTGAACTACTTATTGAATGAGCAACCGGACAAAGCGGTTGATATCTTTATCAAATTATTGGATGTCGACAGCGAAACGGTTGAAACTCACTTAGCACTCGGTAGTTTGTTTCGCCGTCGTGGGGAGGTTGATCGCGCCATCAGAATACATCAAAATTTGATTGCGCGCCCGCAATTGAGTGTGTTGCAACGCAAAGAAGCCTTAATGGCTTTAGGCCAAGACTATATGAGTGCTGGTTTTTTTGACAGGGCCGAGCGTATTTTTTTAGAGGTTGTTGAAATGGGTGGGTCTCGTGACACGAGCAGTTTAAACGGTCTGCTCGCCATTTATCAGCAGGAAAAAGCCTGGGAAAAAGCATTGGATGTAGTGAAACAACTAGAACAATTAACCGGTAGCAGCATGCACTCTCAAGCGGCACATTATTATTGTGAAATGGCTGAGTATGCTTTAAAAGCCAATACACCTGAAAAGGCATCTCAAGCCGTTAAGCAAGCCTTGGTTGTGGATCGACAATCCGTTCGTGCGAGTCTGATGTTAGCCAGTCTTGAGATGCAAGGGGGTCGGTATAAACAAGCGATTCGGGCATTAAAACATGTTCCTGAGCAAGACCCTAGCTTCTTAAATGAAATCATTGAGCCACTGGTGCGTTGTTATCGTGAATTAGATGCCATGGATGAATGCATCGATTATTTGGAACAAACCTTGCCCGCTCATCCAAGGGCGTCGGTTATCTTTGTCATCGCGGAGCATTTAAGTAGAGAGAAAAGTGTCGATTTTGCCATCGATTTTGTATCCAGCCAGCTCAGCCGATATCCATCCATTCGAGGTTTGAATCGATTGATATACTGGCATTTGGAGTCGGCCCATGGCAAAGTGCGTGACAAATTACAAATGCTTTATGCTATCACCAGTAAATTTCTAGAAAACAAGCCTATCTATCGGTGCAGCCACTGCGGCTTTAGTGGTAAATTATTGCATTGGCACTGCCCGAGCTGTAAGAGTTGGGGCCGAGTAAAACCCATTCATGGATTAGAAGGGGACTAGGATATGCATTTAATTATTGCACTTGATTTTAACAATGAATCCACTGCTTTCACGCTAGTCGACCAACTGGACCCTAGTCAATGCGCACTCAAAGTAGGCAGTGAAATGTTTACCTTATTGGGTGCGCCGTTTGTACGTGCCTTGATCACCCGAGGTTTTAAGGTTTTTCTTGATCTAAAATTTCACGACATTCCCAATACCGTTGCACGTGCATCCATGGCCGCTGCAGATCTAGGCGTATGGATGCTAACAGTCCATGCATCGGGTGGTTTGAAAATGATGCAGGCCGCGCGCGATGCGATAGAACCCTATGGAGACAGACGCCCACTGGTCGTTGCAGTGACGGTACTCACCAGCATGAGCGAGGCCGAATTATCGACATTAGGTATTCAAGCTCCTTTGCAATCGCATGTGGGTTTGCTTGCGGGTCTAGCACACGAAGCAAGGTTAGATGGGATCGTTTGTTCGGCACTGGATACGATGCAAATAAAAAGATTATTCGGTGAGCGTTTTCTAGCGGTTACACCGGGTATTCGCCAGCCAGGGGATGCAATGGGTGATCAAAGTAGGATTGTGACACCTGCATTTGCTTTAAATGCAGGAAGTGATTACTTGGTTGTGGGCCGGTCAATCACCAGCGCTGCTCACCCGATGACAGCACTTCGTGACTTTTTGTAACGATTAATGCCCATCAAAATAGCTCCGTAGCAACCTATTCACCACCGCTGGATCAGCGCAACCTTTCGCTTGCTTCATCACTTGCCCTACAAAGAAGGCCATTAATTTTTCTTTACCTGCTCGATAATCGGCGGCTTGCTGAGGGTTATTCGCCACTGTTAAATGAATGAGCTGTTCAATGAAAGTTGTATTATCGACTTGTTGGCAGCCGAGAGATTCGATGATGGTGTCTACATCGTTGTCACTCATGATCAATTCAGCAAAGACGCGCTTGGCATTGTTTGCGGAAATAAGGTTGTCAGTTATACGATCTAATAAACAGGCCATTCGCTCCGGTGACACGGGTGGTGAGTCAAAATTCATCCCCTTTTCATGCAGTGCTGCCGTATAGGTCCCCTTCAACCAGTTGACCACTATCTTGACCGGTGCGTGACTTTGGTGTTTAACCGCATCGTAAAATCGAAAGACACTGGGAGATGAGAGTAAAAAATCAACATTCTCTTCAGGTAACCCATCTTGCTCTATCAATTGCACGCGAAGGGCTGCAGGTAAAGCGGGTAGGGTGGCTTTGATGCGAGCAATATCTTCTGCCGTAATTTTGATGGGCAGTAAATCGGGATCAGGAAAATAGCGGTAGTCGTTTTCGTTTTCCTTATCGCGCATGGGGCGGGTTGTATTGGTATCAGAACAATACAAGCGCGTTTGTTGGATCACTGGTTGACCTCTTTCTAACAGATCTTGATGCCGGCATTGTTCATAGGCAATGGCTTTCTCAATAAATCGAAATGAATTTAAATTTTTTAATTCTGTGCGGGTGCCCAATGTCTCACTGTTTTTGGGTCTGAGCGATAGATTGACGTCGCAACGAAACGATCCGTCTTGCATATTGCCGTCACAAATGTCTAAAAATATTAACAGTTGGTGGAGCGCCTTTAAATAACCAATGGCTTCTTCTGCCGAAAACAGGCAAGGGGTTGTGACAATTTCAAGTAACGGAATGCCTGCGCGATTTAAATCAATGCCGGTAAACGTTGGAAATGCATCGTGTAACGATTTCCCCGCGTCTTCTTCCAAATGCGCGCGCTCAATCGTGACCGCGTTGAGATGCCCATTGCTCACGATGGGGCGTTGCAATTGGCTCGTTTGATACCCTTTGGGTAAATCAGGATACACGTAATGTTTCCGCTCGAAATAAGACAGGTCATTGATTTCAGCATCAATCGCCAAGCCAAATTGAATGGCCATGTGCACGGCCTGTTGATTCAAAACGGGCAGCATGCCAGGCAGGCCTGCATCAATAAAATGGGTTTGTGAATTAGCAGGTGCACCTACGCGAGTAGGCGCGTTTGAAAATAATTTGGAACGTGTGTTTAATTGCGCGTGGACCTCAAGGCCAATGACGGTTTGCCAATGCATCATGCATCTCCTTGAATAGGCTCAGGTCTGGCCAGATGCCAATCCGTCACTTGTTGATATAAATGCGCCAAGGCCAGTAATCGTGGCTCGCTGAAATAGGTACCCATGATCTGCATGCCAATCGGCAGCCCATCGCGGTTAAACCCGGCAGGAATAGATAACGCTGGCAACCCTGCGAGGTTGGCTGCGACTGTAAACACATCGGCAAGATAGCGTTGGGTTGGATTGCGGATGGGTTCATTTAATTTAAAGGCGCACGTCGGTGTGGTGGGGCCGATGATAAAATCAACGGTTGATAAGACCGTTTGCAGTTCTTGTTGAATCATGCGGCGAATTTTTTGTGCTTGCACATAATAGTCATCAAAATAACCGGATGACAACACCTGAGTGCCGGTGAGAATTCGCCGCTTGACCTCTATCCCGAACCCTTGTGTTCGTGATTGGGTTATTAACTCACGAATGGTGTTTGTGTCTGGTGCTCGAAACCCAAAGCGAATGCCATCATAACGTGATAAATTAGAGGACGCTTCGGCGCAAGCAATGACGTAATAACAAGGAACCCAAGCAGATTGCAAGGGCAACTGGATATCAATGATCTGCGCACCTGCTTGCTCGAATACGACAAGGGCTGCACGAATCGCCTGTTGTATATCGGGATCAACCGCTGGGTCGTCCAAGACGCCTGTTGGCACCCCAATCCGCATGGGCTTTAACGGGGTATTTAAAGCTGAAACGCAGTGGAGTGCAGGGCCATGGATAGACGTCGAGTCTTTTTCATCAAAACCTGACATCATATCAAATACGAGGGCAAGATCTTCGGCACTGCGTGCCATCGGACCCGCCTGATCAAGGCTTGACGCATAGGCCACCATGCCAAATCGTGAGACCATTCCATAGGTCGGTTTTAAGCCGGATATGCCACAAAACGCGGCTGGTTGTCTGACGGAGCCACCCGTATCCGAACCGGTCGTAAAGGGCACAAGCCCTGCCGCAACGGCTGCCGCCGATCCGCCGGAGGATCCGCCGGGGACACGGGTTAGATCCCAAGGATTTTTGACGGGCCCAAAATAACTGTTTTCATTGGACGATCCCATCGCGAATTCATCCATGTTGGTTTTGCCAATTAAAATAGCACCTTGCTGCGCCAGACGTTTTACGAGTGTGGCTGAATAAGGCGCGTAAAAATCAGCCAGCATTTTTGAGCCGCATGTGGTGGGCATTGATTCGGTGCAAAAAATATCTTTGTGTGCCAACGGGATGCCTGTCAATTGCTTTGCAAGCCCTGATTGCAGTTGAATATCAGCAAGCTGTGCTGATTCTAACGCCAAAGGCGCATCGACACTGATAAACGCATTGAGTATTTTGGCTTTTTTGATGCGATCTAAATAATGCGTGGTTAACTCACGACTAGACCATTCTTTTTTTTGCAAGCGCATGATAAGCGTGCGAAGTGATGGAGTATGCATGGGATTATTGTTCCGTTAACAATGTTTTAGGCACAATATAGAGGTCGTTTTCAAATAAGGGTGCTAGTTCAGCCAACTGCGTTAAGCAGCTCTCATCCGAGGCGGTATCGGTTCGTAATCGTTGGTTCAAATCGAGTGGGTGTAGGAGTGGCGTTACGCCTTGGGTATTCACCTGTCGCAACTGTTCAACATAATCCATGATAACACCGACATCATGCGTAAGCTGTGCTTTCATGTCATTATTTGAGTTTAAATCTAAGTTTGCTAGCGCGGCCATTTTTGTTAGCGTATCTTTTGGGTGGAGCATGACGTGTTCCTTAAGGGTTTATGGGTTTGCACCGACCTAATGTTGCAGCTTGGATATATTACAGTAGAATGGGGGGCATGTGATAGTTCGGGATCCACTAGACATGCAAAAAAAACAACAAATGCCTCGCCAAATCAACGCTCCAATCTATGCTTACGCAGAAGCGCTGTACATGGCGTTCTATTCGAAGCGTCTGTATGTGGATGTTGCCAAACGCTGGACTGGGGTTGGCTTTGTCTATTTTTTGTTGTTGATTGCCCTGTTATCTATCCCGTTGTCGATACGTGCCATTGTTGCATTTGACCAATTTTTTGATGATGAACTGGTGCAGCCAATCAAAAGCATCCCGGCATTGCATTTTAAAAAAGGGGCGCTTGTTTTTGACAAACCCATGCCTTATTTGGTCAAGAGCAAGTCAGGTAAAGTGAATACTGTCATTGATACCACGGGAACGGTGTCTACTAAAAATAACCCTTACCCAGAATTAACGCTTTTAATCACAAAGAATAAATATTATTTCCGTCTTCCAGCGCCGGTTTTTAGCCCAACCACGGCCACGAAAGAGAATGCGGATGGATTTGATGTTCAATGGTTTGACAAAGAAGATTCCAGTACGTTTGTTGCATCATCATGGTTGCAATCCAGCCATGTCCTTTGGATGAAGTGGTTGTTTATTGTATCCGTTTACCCGTCAATTACGGCATTTATCGTTGGTATTTGTTTTTCATTGTTGATGGTGCTCGCGTTGCTGTCTCAAGCCTTTGCTTGGCTTGTCTTGAGATCTAGATTGACTTTTTACGAGACCGCTCGAATGCTGCTGGTGGCGTCTACTGCTCCCATGACGTTGTTCATGATTTTAATGGCGGCAAACGGCCTATTCAAAGGGGTTGGGGTGGTTTGTGTAGCAATTTTGTCGGTATATTTTAGTTATGGCGTGTTGTCATTTAAACGAGAACGCAACCAAATGGTGCGCGCATGAAGGATGTGGTCCATTTCGCGCACGGGAATGGCTTCCCGTCACCCTGTTATCATCAATTGTTGTCGCGCCTGCAAACGCGCTATGATTGTTATTATATCGACCGGGTCGGGCATGATCATCGATTTCCTGTGACCGATAATTGGCGTGCCTTGGTCGACGAAGTCATTTTAAGCATTCAGTCACAAGCCAAACAACCCGTGATTGCGGTCGGTCATTCTTTGGGCGGCATCTTAAGTTTGCTCGCATCGATTGAGCAACCGTGCTTATTTAAATCCGTCATTTTATTGGATTCCCCATTATTGGGACGATTTAAATCGAGTATTTTGCGCCTTTCAAAAATGTTAGGCATGATTGATCATGTCACGCCTGCGTTTCGTACAAAAGGCAGACGAGACCATTGGCAAACCCGAGAAGCGGCCTTTGCTTATTTAAAAAGCCGTAAATTATTCAAACATTTTACCCCCGCATGCTTGCATGATTATATTGAGTATGGGCTAAATAAAGACGATGAGGGTTACACGCTTCGGTTTGATCCGAGCATTGAATATCAAATTTACCGGACCATTCCGCATGTATTGCATCGTTATAAAGGGGGTTTATCTGTCCCGTGTGCATTGATTTATGGGAATATGAGCAATGTGATCAATTCGGCGGATGTTCATTACATGAAAACGCATCATCAAATGGCAAGCTATGAAACGAACGGATCCCACATGTTTCCAATGGAGCATCCTGAGGCTGTGGCTGACTTGATTTTTAATGCAATCGATGCGTTTGAATAGGGGTATTAACAAGGAGTAATATATGTTCAGTGTGTTTATCTGCTTTGTACTATTGCTGGTGTCTTTCTTTTTCATGATGAAACAAGCATCGGTCGCTGTTTGGGCTATCAGCTATTCGATCTTCACTCTGTTGATCCTGCGGTTTGGATCGCACGCGATCTTGCTTCAAAGTGTGTTAGGCATTGTTTTAGGCTTCTTTGTCATCAGCGTAATCACACCGTTACGTCGGATGCTTTTCTCGCGATTTTTGTTCAAATACGTCGCATCAGCCATGCCAAAAATGTCAAGTACAGAGCGAGAAGCGCTGGTATCAGGCAGCGTGACATGGGAGGGCGATTTGTTTACTGGAGCACCTGACTTTTCAGTATTGAGAAATGCGCCTCGTACCCCTCTGACGGCTGATGAACAGGCCTTTTTAGACGGGCCTGTCAACACATTGTGTCACATGATAGATGATTGGGAGATTACGCATATTCGCACGGATTTGCCGCCAAACGTTTGGGCTTATATAAAAGAGCAAGGCTTCCTAGGCATGATTATTCCTAAATCATACGGTGGTTTAGAGTTTTCAGCAACGGCACAAATGGCGGTATTGGTCACGCTTTATAGCCGTTCTATAACCGCCGCGACCACGATTTCGGTTCCGAATTCTTTAGGGCCGGCAGAGTTGTTATTAAAGTACGGAACAAAAGCACATAAAGATTATTATTTACCCCGTCTGGCGAAAGGCATTGATATTCCTTGTTTTGCACTAACGGGCCCAAATGCTGGATCTGATGCGGCATCCATTCCTGATAAGGGGATTGTCTGTCGTCAAACAATCGATGGACAGTCGGTCTTGGGTATGCGGCTGACGTGGGATAAACGCTACATCACCTTGTGCCCGGTGGCCACGATCATTGGTTTGGCATTTCGACTATATGATCCTGATGAGTTGCTAGGGAAGGGCGTTGATATTGGTATCAGTTGTGCGCTCATTCCGGCACACACGCCCGGAGTTATTAAGGGACGCCGGCATTTCCCGCTCAATGTTGCTTTTTTAAATGGCCCTACCCAGGGGAGGGACGTTTTCGTTCCTATCGATTGCTTGATAGGCGGTGCTGACATGGCGGGCCAGGGTTGGCGTATGCTCATGGAGTGTTTAAGTGCTGGGCGTGCTATTTCGCTGCCATCGAGCGCATCCGGTGGTTCGCAGGCTGCAGCCCTTGCCTGTGGCGCTTATGCTCGGGTTCGTACTCAATTTAATCAACCCATTTCAAAATTCGAAGGAATAGAGGAACCGCTTGCGCGGATAGCCAGTCATGCCTATGTTATTGATGCGGGATTAACCATGGCTGCTGCATCGATCGACCGCGGCGCAAAACCATCGGTGGCCGGTGCTATTTTAAAATACCACACCACCGAGCGGTCACGTCAAGTGGCAATGGATGCCATGGACATTCATGGTGGCAAAGGCATTTGTTTAGGGCCGAACAATTATTTAGGACGATTTTATCAAGGAGCACCCATAGGTATCACGGTTGAAGGGGCTAACATCTTATCACGTAGTTTAATTATATTTGGACAAGGTGCGATTCGTTGCCATCCCTATGTGTTTCAAGAGATGGAGAGTATTCGGCAACATGATTTGGAGGCGTTCGATAAGGCCATTTGGGGACATGTCGGGTTTATATTGTCTAATTTAACCAAATCCGTGCTGTTTTCATTCACCGATGCGATGGGAACAGGCGCGCCCATTGGTCCTGTCAAACGCTATTACCAGCTCATTCACCTTTACAGCAGCGCACTCGCTTTTTTAGCTGATTTTTCAATGATAACGTTCGGTGGGGAATTAAAACGCAAAGAAAAATTATCCGCCCGATTAGGCGATGTATTGAGTCATTTATACCTTGCCTCAGCCGTTTTGTGGCGATTTCACACAGACGGTGAACCGGTAGCCGATTTGCCTTTGGTTGAGTGGAGCTGCCAACAACTCCTCGAGGGTTGTGAACGTGCGATTGAAGGAGCGATTTGCAACATGCCAACACGCTTTTCGCGCACGTTCCTCCGCATCATTTTGCAACCTTTCGGTCGAAAGCGATGCACGCCGTCGGATGCATTAGGCCGCCAATTGGCCTCCATTCTCACGATGCCCAACGAAACACGTAACCGTTTGACACGACTGGTCTTTAAGGACGAAGGCCCTCATTGCCCCTTGGGGCAGTTAGAAGCGGCGTTTTTGAAGCTGTGTGCGCTAGACCCGCTTGAGAAAAAAATAGCACAAGCGGTGAAGGCAGGGCGTTTGCAATCAAACACGCTCATGGAAAAGATAGATGAAGCCTTCCTGCTCGATGTGATAAGCGAGCAGGAAGGCATGCAATTAAAAGATGCTGAATTCGCACGGCAATCAGTGATTGCCGTGGATGATTTTAGTCATGATGAACTGTGTCGACAATAGATTAAAATATCGCTACTCATTGGGCGTTTTTTCAACCTTCTCAGCTGACAAAAATTGAAAAGCGGGTGCTCGTTTAAATTGTTGGCTGGTCTCACCCGCATACACTTGACCTTTATCAAGCGACAGCTTCATAACGGGTGCCCCTTCATCAAATGTCAGCTGTGAAAACGACACCCAAAACGTGTTCGGTTGTGTGGCGGAATCAAAATAATAGACGCGATTTTTTTGATCAGACACTGTTCTCCAAATGGTTGACGCAATATTGGGTTCGTTCGGTGTGGTGATTCCTAACGGCACACTGACGGCGCGAATCACACTGAAAACCGCGGCGATGGCTTGATGGGTATACGACTGGCCGGGTACCGTTTGAATGTATTGAGGCGCCAATGTTTTAGGAATGGCGGATAAATAAAAAGCCGTACGCGCAAATCGATCGGCTGCACGCGATGTTCCGGGTAAAAAGACCGTGCCGCCAATCGAGTCCCAATATTCATTTAGCGCCAATTGTTTACTGTAAATGGGGGAGTTGGTCATGACTTGGTACTCTTTTCCATGATGCACTACTAACTCGCCATTGATGTACTCAAAAATAGCCGAGTCACCCGTTGGATCGGATAACGATAAATGCACTTGGCTGGCTTCTCCATTGGGAAGATTCGGTGCGACAATATAAAGTGGCATGCGTTGCATCGCGTCAACTGCTTCAGCGACTGTTGCATAATTATCAAGCACATATTGTCCCCACAAGCTAATGGACAGAAACGGATGATTTGCGGCAGGTTTCCCGTAATTTGTTTCTACTAGATAGAGCATGTTCATCGCAAGCCCTTTTTCATTCATCCCATCGGCACTGGCCAGCTCATATATAGAAGCAACCACGCTGCCATATTTGGACACCCATCGCGCGGAGTCAGGACCGGCTTCACCTTGTCGGGAAATCCCACGGGGAAAAACCCATAAATTGGTGCGCATGTCTTCGGCCCAATCCATGGATCGTCCCGTAACCACCATGTTATCAGCGCCAGTATATAGCGCACGAGTACAGGCCGTTGCGTGCTGCATTGTTGTTGCATATAAAGACAAGCATAGTGCCCCGGTCATGAGCGTGTTTGTTAAGTGCGCAGACATATCCATCCTTAGATTATGAAGTGGAATTTATCATACCTTCCTTTGGAAGAGACCGTCAACAAACGGACAGCTCTGAACAAACGGATGTTGCGTACGGCGTTCAGTTTGATTGGCAGCTAATCTTACCATTACTTCATTCTGATAAAGCTTCTTGAGAAGCTCCGGATTTGAATTTTATTTGTTTAAATTTCTTAAGCAGCATCTCTTTGAGGCTTTGTTTCCTAACCCTGATCCCTTCGGTATTTTCGGCATGGTTCAAATAATGCCGCCATATGGTTATATCCAAAGCCTGTAGACTTCAGGAAACAGATGGATGGATGGGTTGGTGATGTTGGTTGCCGACCATCTTCAACTAAATCCGACATCAGGACAATTGTTTTTATTTTGAAATCGTCATGCCAATAAAATAAAAAAATTATTTTTAAGTTTTAGAATAAAAATTCATAACCCATTGATTATATTGGTGTCCCAGACAGGATTTGAACCTGTGACCTGTCCCTTAGGAGAGGGAATTAATTAGTGGTTCAGTATATCGCCATGTACTCCCATGTACATAATATCCTTTAAAACAAAGGGCTGCAACAATAATTCGTTGCATGGAGATACATTGCCATGCTAATCTTTGCAATCAAATCGCACCCTATATGCACCCTGCAATTAAAGAAATGAGTTTTAC
>DNVL01000182.1 GCA_003507515.1 Legionella sp. | reverse complement strand
TGGGAAACTCCGAACTGAGGTTTTACGTGTATATTTTCGTGAGAAAGACGCCGCATACCGTGAACAAGAACTGGGATTGCTTTTAAAACAAACAGTACCTGTGCCACAAGTCTATTTTATTGGTGATCAGGATGATTATCGTTTTGCGATCACCGAATTCCTATCCGGCATCCCGTTGCGAGATTTGCTTTTAAGCGATAAGCCCTGTGATTTAAGCACTATCATGCATGAGGCTGGAGCGATGCTAGCTAAAATTCAGGATTATCAATTTCCAACAGCCGGTTTTTTCGATAAGGATTTAAACATTGGACAAGCAACCTCACAAGATACTTGCATTGAATTTGCTCATCAGTGCATAAAAAGCCCAATGGTTCTAAAATACTTGCCTCAGACGACAATTCTAAACATTGGTTTGAGTCTTGAAAAATACAAATCGCTTCTTCCTGATGAGAGCGAAACGCACTTGGTGCATGCTGATTATGATCCAGCAAATATACTGGTTAATTTGGTTGATGGTCGTTGGAAAATCACCGGCATTTTAGATTGGGAGTTTGCTTTTTCAGGCTCTATACTTTGGGATGTTGCTAATATGCTGCGCTATGCACATCACATGCCGGCTACATATGAAGAGTCGTTTCTGCACGGATTACAAGAAACCGTTACGCTGCCGATCCATTGGTGCAAGATGGTTCATCTTCTAAATTTACTCTCGCTACTTGATTGTTTGGGGCGATGCAATCCTGAAGATCAGCCTAATCAGTGTGCAGATATTTGTGGTTTGATTGACCATATATTAAAAAAGCTTGTTCTATGAGTAATTGTTCCGGCGAACGTGCACACCTAATAATAAGGCGTGCAAACTGTGAAATAGATGACGATGTGAAAAAATCATTTGGTTTGCTCCTTCCTAACGCGCTTACTAATTTCATCAATAGTCCTCGCCAACACCATCGCTGCCCATCGCATTAAATGCGGTTTATTTTGCTCACACGTATAGGGTAAAAAACTCATATGATGGCAAAAGGCATGTNNGCACTAATAAAACGCTGGAATGCCTCTTCAGTAAAAATCATACCAACAGCCAAATCAATCCCAGGGTGTCCAATATGCGTATCGCCCCAGTCGATTAATCCTGTGGGAGCACCTGTTTCCGGATTCATAACAACATGCCTGCTATACAAATCCGCATGCAAATAAGATTTTTTGTTTTCCTGAAACGTTAACGTAGGCAATTTTGCTATCACCTCAAGCAAACTATTTTTATCAAAACCCAATTGAATAAAATGGTTTTCATAGCGCTCAAGATTTTCCTTGCATCGTGACACGCGATGATTGACATCATATCGCCAGCCCTGCTCACCTTTGATTAATTGGGCATAATGGTTTGTAACAGGAATCGCATGTAATTCAGACAGCCACGTTGCAAGTGTTGTTGCAAATGTAATATTGGTGATCAGTGACGGGCTTACATCTGAAACTGCCTTTCCAGGTATTATCGAATATCCAGCGAAAGGATGCGGGTATAAATCAGATGGTTGACCGATCCATTGAGGTGCTGATAGTGGGAAGGACACCTGATTGGCAATATAAGGCAACAAAGCAATTTCATTTTCCATGCAATCAAGCCCAAACTCTCGGCGTGGGAATCGAAAAATCATGGTTTCGTTAACAAGAAAAACTTGGTTATCCCAGCCTGAATCTAACAAAGAAATCTTGCTGATGAGGATGGGGTGATGCGATTCAATCAGTTGACTTGCTTTTTGTTCATCGATTTCTATGGTTTGATTCCAGGCGTGTGTCATGAATAATCCTCAAATCACTTGCTTGTAGTCAGCAAGTATTTCATCAATAACCAACTTGGATTTTTCTACTTCAGTTGGATTTGTGCCAGGGAGAGCTGCATATACGATCAATGCCTTCCATAAAGCCCAACCACGGCCACGTGCCCACGTGCCGCTATCAAGTGAGAGGGCGGAACGGAACGCCTCTCTACTTTCACTCTTTAAAAAAGTCCACGCAATTGCCAAATCACATGCAGGATCACCAATACATAACTGTCCGAAATCAATGACGGCTTTTAAACACCCCTCTTCAACCAGCAGATTACCAACCGCGATGTCTCCATGCACCCAAGCAGGAGATTTATCCCAAGTAGAAGCCAGCGCTTCATTCCACACTGCAGTCACCGCGTCAACATCGATTTTGTCGTCAAGCGTTTTAATCGCTTGACGCGTTTCAGCATCATATATTGTCAGTAATCCACCACGATAGAAATTTTGCGGCCCTGCCATAGGACCGCCAGTGGCGTCACACCGTTGTAACGCCGCCAGAAATTTGGCCAGCGCGGTGGCAAATTGGGACAGATCCGTAATGTGTTCAATGGATGCAGTTTTTCCCTCAATCCACTTATAAACGGACCATTGCCAAGGATATTCTTCTGCTGACTTACCCAAGGCCAAAGGAATGGGGATCTGAAGGGGCAGAAATGGTGCGAGTTTAGGCAACCAGCACTGCTCATTCTCTACTTGTAAAGAGTACTCGGCATTACTAGGAAGTCTAACCGTCATGTGATCACCAAGATGGAAGGTTCTATTGTCCCATCCACTGAGTGCAACTGGCTTAATTGGGAGATCAGCCCATTGTGGAAATTGAGATGCGATCAGTCGATGTACAAGAGCAACATCGATATGAATTTTATCGGTGGTAGACATTGATAACATGACCTCTTAAAAAATAAAAACTGTATTAAATTCAATTGAAATGCTGTTGCAGGTAGATCAGAATCATTTGGATTTCATTATTATTACAAGTTTCCATTACCTCTATTTTAATTAAACTGAGAATTCAAGTACGTTTTCGCCATTTTTTAATATCCTGGCTAACCATTTTAGGTAATGATTTTGACTGGTCAAGGTGATAACAGTTGAGTAGTCCATTCATCATTGAGATGAGTATACTCAAGAACATCTGATAGTTCATCAGACCTATAAGCATAAAAAATAAACCTATTTGGTTTTAAACGAAACCCACAATAGAGAGGACTGACTGGAACAGGATGATCAGTACAATTTTGTTGAATTACCTTCCTTTTTTCTTCAAGTTCTTGCTTATCTCGAATTGGCTGGGCAGATGTAGGAGCATAACTATGAAATCTGATTTGCGCTTCGCGTGGGTAGCTCTGCCAATACTGTTCATTTTCAATTTCAGATAAAGCTTCGATTGTCCCTTCTATAATCACTTCACGTAACAATAACTCAAACCAGAATGTCATTGAGACGGCGGGATTTATACTCATCTCTGCGACTTTTCTTGTATCTTTTTGAGTGAAAAATAATAATCCTTGAGCGTCTATCTCACGAATTGCCACAACTCGACTATGTGGTACTGCATCCATGGTTGCTGTAGACAGCACAGCTTGTTGTGGGTTTGGCGCCCCAGCTGCACGTTCATTTTGTAGCCATTGACTCAAATGTTCAATAGGGTCCATCTTTTTAGCCTCTTAAATGGAGCAATTCGTTAGCTCCTAATTTTGGTCAGAAAAGTTTCAGCGCAACTACTCCAGCTTACTCAAACTCGGCGTTATTAGTTGATCTATCTGCAACGCATCGCATCGCTGAAGCCAAGGAGGAAACCGTTGGGGATTGGCCTAACTACACGTTTTAACCTTTGTAGCAAGCATGGTGTTGTTCTAACTCATCGAATATTGCTCGCGTAATTTTTGCAATCACGTCATCATTTGGCGCAGCATTTTCTTTATCGCTGATGGTGAAAATAGATAACACAATGG
>DNVL01000254.1 GCA_003507515.1 Legionella sp. | reverse complement strand
CATCGTTTGGAATGTGCCACGTCTGGCTGAACTGCCCACCTTGCATGAAAAGCCAAATACGCCTTTTGTTTTGTATTACCATGGTTCGATAAATCGCGAACGTCTACCCGAGTCAGTTCTGGAAGCAGTCGCAAGCTTCGATGGTGCTATACGTCTAGACGTTGCCGGCTACGAGGCGCCAGGTGCCCAGGGCTATATCGCAGGGTTGTTGTCACGCTGGAACCGCGGCGGGCGAATGACAATGCAGTTCCTAGGTGAACACCAACATCACGAGCTACTAACGATGGCGACTCGTAGTAACGCTGGCCTTGCCCTGATGCCGATGGACTCCAAGGATGTCAACATGAAGCACATGGTAGGTGCTTCAAATAAAGTTTTTGACTACATGGCAGCTGGTCTACCCTTAATTGTCTCAGATCTTCCCGATTGGCGTCTGGCGTACGTCGATACTGGATACGGCATGACTTGCGATCCCGCCTCTGTTGAGAGTGTTAAATCGGTATTGAATTGGCTCATACAGAATCCCGAGCACGCTCGGTGCACATCGGCGCGATGTCGGGGGGCAATCGAACGAGAGTGGAACTATGAAAGGCAGTTCCAATCGGTTATATCTCACCTTTCATAATGAATTTTCTGACAGTATGTCTTCAAGTGAAACAAATGTGACAGTGATTTTGCCAGTTTACAATGGTAGCGCTTATTTGAGAGAAGCTATTGAAAGCGTTATTACTCAGGATTGTGATGATTGGAAACTCCTTATCGTTGATGACTGCAGTAAAGATAACAGTATAAATATTATTAACAAATACAATTCTTCTAAGTTGGAGCTTAAGAAAAACAAGAGTAATCTTGGTTTATATGGCTCTTTGAACAAGGCAATTGAGGGAGTTAACACTGATTATTGCGTAATTCTTATGCAAGATGATATGTTAAAGCCTAACCATATCTCATCTTTTTTGAGATTTTCCAAAATGCATGAAAATTGTGTATCTTTTTGGGGCGATAATGACGTTATAGATTCACATGGGAATTATTCTAGTAAGGGTCGAGTAGATGGAATCCAAGATTACTGCGCACCTTCCCGTAAGGCATGGCTGGATACATTTAGGCGGGGATGTTACTGGATTATAAGCGGTTCATTCAACAAAACGTCATGGTTAAAAATCCATCCATTTCGTTCTGAATTTCCACATGCCGCAGACCTAAATTTTCTTATAACAACAATTCACCAAAAACCAATGCTTTATGTTGGTTCAACCTTCTCAATAGTGAGAATACATGACGATCAACAAACCAATAGACATGTGCGTGAGGCTAGAGATCTTCGAGAATACTTAATAATTCTGAGAGAGCAATATCGTGAAGGAATGACGAGATTAGAATTCTTGCGTTTACGTTTTTATTTACAAGCAGCTATATTGCGCAGGATAGCTTCAAGAATAAAAAAAAATGACATGCATGCTGTTCGGAAAACTGCAATACTTTTCCTGCAATCCTTGAGATTTTAAGAATCTACATTTATCAAGCATTCATTGTTGACAATAAATTAAACTAATTAACTCATAATAATGACAAGAAAAAAATTAATTTTTGTAATAACCACGCACCCTATTCAATACATGGCACCGTGGTATCGTGATATAGATAACATTAAAGAGTTCGATTTTCATGTACTTTTTTTTCGTGAACCAAATGCATCGCAGCAGGGTATAGGTTTCGGTCAAGCTTTTAAATGGGACACTCCTCTGCGCGAGGGGTATAAAAATGTCGTGCTTGGTCTGCCTGAAGGCGGACGATCGCTTGTTAGTTCTATAATTACTCTGCGTCGACATATTGCTTTTCACAAGCCGGATGTTATTCTGATAACAGGGTGGAACGAACCTCTCTTGGCACTTGCATATCCTATGCTGAAAGCCATGAGACTACCAGTGATAGTCCGTGGTGAGGCCAACGACTTGCGCTCGCGTGGTCGATTTGCTCGCACAGTACACCGAATTTTGCTGAAATTCGTAGATGCAGCCGTCCAGATCGGCAGTGCCAACAGGCGCTTTTACCTAATGAACGGCCTAACGAAAGATAAGATCTTTAACGGCGCTTATTTCGTTAACACCAAACACATGTTAGCCATGAGTTTAGCCAACCAAGATCAGCGGCAAACTTTGAGGGTTACTCAAGGTTTTGAGGAAAACGATTTTGTCTTTACCTTTGTCGGTAAGCATGTGCCCTTTAAGCGACCGATGATGATCGTGGAGGCGGCAGCACTTTGTAGACAGAAAGGCTTTCCAGTCAAATTGCTCTTTGCTGGCTCTGGCGAGCTCACCCATACGCTGAAATCACGCGCGCAAGAATTAGGCGTTAAAGTGTTTTTTACGGGATTTCTTAACCAGTCAGAAATGTGGAAGGCCTATGTATCGGCCGATGTATTCGTGCTTCCATCCACCAACGGCGAAACTTGGGGACTTGTCACCAATGAAGCCATGTTGTTCGGGCTGCCAGTTATCGTTTGTGACGAGGTCGGTTGCGCTGAAGATCTGGTTGTCGAAGGTGAAACAGGTTATACATTCAACGGACAAGTTGAAGATCTGGCGAACGTCATGATCCGGATTGCTTCGGACCGGAATCGTGCCGTCGCAATGGGTCTTGCCGGTCGGCAACGTGTCATTGAGCTTTTTTCCATGCCGGTTGCAACTAACGGCTTACTTGATGCAATTGACTATGTACTGCACGCGCGACACCGGACTGTAAATGCTTAATTCACATGCGTTGGGTCATTTGCTTATTATCGGCAACCGTGGCGGTACAAATGTGGCTGAGAGTTTCGCCAGAAGTGCAAAACATTTAGCCATTCCATTCACATTTGCCGATGCACGCGAGGCTCAGTCCGCGTCCCGGCTGGTGAATGCGCTCTGCTGGCGTTTATTGGATCGCCGTTCTGCACGCATGCGCAGGTTTGGCTTGGGCCTTCTCAGCACTGCGGAGA
>DNVL01000056.1 GCA_003507515.1 Legionella sp. | reverse complement strand
TGATCAAATGCAATTAGGCCAACCGACTCAAGGCAGCCGCCCTGAAGAAAGCGGCTTATCAATATTGGATTATCTATTACATGCAACACCGACCATCCCTGACAACATGGGGATATTCTTAGGCACAACGTACCGCATGCATTCGGCTGTCAATCAGTTTATCAGCGACGCAATCTATGAAGGGAAACTTGAATCAGCACCTGACAATGATCGACAACGCATACAAGTCCCCCAGCATGACCAGGGTATTTTGAATGTTGAGGCCGGAATAATCAGCATACCGGTAGCGCATGAAGGCAATACGCAAGCAAGCGATGAAGAAGTGGAGGAAATCGTTACACTGGCGCATCAACTATTGGGACGCCAATATACTGAAAAAAATGGCACTGAACGCGCAATAGACTGGGACGACATGCTTTTCATGGCCCCCTACAATCATCAAGTGAATAAACTTAAAATCGCTCTAGGCGAACGAGCCCATGTGGGAAGCGTTGATAAATTTCAAGGACAAGAAGCGCCGATCGTGTTTCTCAGCATGTGTGCAAGCAATGCCAATGAATCCCCTCGCGGGATCAATTTTCTGTTTGATAAAAACCGGCTAAATGTAGCCATCTCACGTGCTCAAAGCATGGCCATCGTAGTATATAGCCCGGCTTTACTGGAAACGTCACCAACCAATATGGACCAGATTGCAATGATCAATACGTTTTGTAGACTGATTCAACATCGGTGATCCCCCCGCTTTGTTCAGCAACAAAAACGGGGTAGAAATAAAATGGTTAGAGCCGTTTTAATGAACCGATTCCCCACTCACTTTAATGGTTTGATTAATCCAGTTATGAATCACATTGGAATGCCAAGCCAGGGTGGTACCATTCAATTTAACCGGTTTTGGAAATTTCCCCTCCATCCACCAACGCCTCAGGGTCAACCGGTTTCGCCCAATGATTTTTTCCAGATCAGTGATAAATAATACTTGCTGGGATAATTCGTGAATGATTATATTTTCCATTACAACTACTCCTATAAAGCTCGTTAAATCAGTACAACACATCTCTTAGGCCGCGATTTTCCCGCTTCCGAAAGCAATACTAATATGATATTGATTGTGATTTCAATACATATATTTCGAAACTTAACCTAACATACGAAATGAAATTGATTGATACTGTTTTTTATGGTAACGTTATTTTATTAAACACAAGGCAACCTATCATGATCATAAAAGGACGGTACAAAAGTTTTTCAAATCGACTGATTGATGCGATGAAATCAAACGGGCACGTTGCATCACGCTCACCTAGTGGGATTTGCATCAGTACGCTTTCAAAATTTGCAGGCGCTTCGGAACAGATCTGTCGGCACTATATACGCGGAGATGGCCTGCCAGACTATGAAAAGGTGATCAATATTGCAGCCCATTTGAATGTCACACCAGGGTGGCTATTGTTTGGCGAACCCGCACCATCTCAACCAATCCCTCACACCAAGCCAATCGATGACGAGCTGTTGCATTACATTTTAAATAGAAGCCACCTCCTCTATCAGGAAGAAACAGAGCAGACTGACAATTATGCGGATTTTGTGTTAGGATTGGTTCGTGAGGTTCGAGAAATAAACACCTCGAGTGAAAACCTTCTAAAAATAATCAATCTAGCCATTGGTTCGATTTCTTCCTTCACGGAAAAGCGAAGGAAAAGTGCCATTCTGTAGCATAAGAAGCATATCAATATGGATTTAAGTTGTACAAAAATAAATCTACACCCGCAAGCCGCCGCGTTCTTGTTTCAACATTTTCAGGCGATTAGCAGGATATTTAAGGATGTACTGGGACATCTTGAGATTGATTACATTGGGATAGCATTGCTAAACCCTGAGGATGAATTGCTGTTTTTGTCATCAAAGCCCTCCTTCGAACAAAATCTGATTGAAAATAACATGTGGGCATTTGATGGAAGCTATAGCCCAGATTTTTTTGTACAAGGAAAAGCGCAACTGTGGGAAGATCTCTATCATGACAAATGGCGAGAAATGCTACTCTTACACAAACAGAAAATACCTGGCTTTAGCATGGGCATTGCTGTGCCTTCCATTTTTGAGGAATACCGCGTGGTCTACTCCTTCGCATTGAAATCAACCAATACAGCTATCAAAAACAAGGTGTTAAATCAAATCGAGACGCTAACGTGCATGGGCCGCTATTGTTTGCAGAATATTATGAAAAAAATTCCACTCCCTGATCGACAAACGGTTTACGTTCCAAAAAAACCATCACTAACACTTATCATCAACAACAACAAGGTGCATCATGAGAACAATACTTGAAAAAGACAACACTATATTAAGAGAACAGGCTGAACCCGTACACGAATCAGAGTTCAAAGCCCATTGGTTGTTGCAACTGGCGCAAGACCTGATCGCCATCATGAAAGAAAAATGTGCCGTTGGCGTTGCCGCTCCACAAATCGGTGTCAGTAAACGCGTCATCGTGTTTGGTACGGCTTATACCAAACGACAAAACCTTGAAACACACATACCAGATACCGTATTGATTAACCCCGCATTGCGAATTTTATCTGAAGAAGTAGAATCAGGCTATGAAGGATGCCTTAACACGGGCGAACTCATGGCTCACGTGCCTCGCGCTACAGAAATTGAATACACAGGCTTTGATTTGGATGGCAATGCCATTACAAAGCGCGCAACCGGCTTTGAAGCACGCATCGTTCAACATGAAATCGACCATTTAAATGGCATCCTGTTTTTTGACCGGGTGGTGGATACCGAGACCATCACTACACGCACTGAACTCCTAAAAAGGCTGTAATAACGATGACGCATCAAACTCGCATCATTCTGGCTGGCATGCTAGGAAACCTGATTGAAGCTTTTGATATGGCTATATGTGGCTTATTGTCGGTTTACTTCGCAAAATATTTAATCGGTGATGCAAGCAAGGGATTGCTAATGGTCTTCGCCATCTTTTTTGCAGGCTACCTAGCGCGCCCGATTGGTGCGGTATTTTTAGGATTACTGTCCGATGCCTACGGACGAAAAATTACGCTGGCGGCATCCATCTTAAGCATGGGAATCGCCACGGCCTTGATCGGTTTCATCCCCCCTAATAGTGCCATCGGGATGGCATCCATGGTAATCCTGCTGCTATTACGTATGATCCAAAGTTTTTCCTGTGGTGCCGAATACCTCAATTCCTCCGCATACCTAGTAGAAAATGCCGAAGCCTCCCACAAAGGCTACTCAGGCAGCTGGGCATCATTTGGCACGATGGCAGGATTACTCGCGGCCTCCATCACCATGCTGGCCGTTACCTGCTTAACAGCCGCCTTCCCAGAACTCGAGTGGGCCATCTGGCGCCTCCCATTCATCCTAGCGTTGTTGGGATCATCCATTGGTTTGTATATCCGATTATGCATCCCGGAAAGCCTGGAATACGTGATGTATTATGCCAACCACCCCAAGCCAAAATTCGGAGGCTTATTTAAACAAGGACGTCACTACATTGGCGCGAATAAATTAAAATGCTTATATGCATTCGCATTAAGCTGCTTAGGCGTTACAACCACGTTTCAAATTTATATTTATGCCCCAATACAAGCCCATCTTGCCGGACATTTTACCGATCAACAAATCATTATCTCCAACATCGTTTCACTGATTGTGATGCTGTGTGTATTTCCCTTCATTGGCAGGCTATCCGATAGAGTGAACCGAGAGAAAATCGTGATTGCCGCAAGCCTTGGTTTTTGGTTTCTATCCCAGCCTTACTTCTATCTGCTTTCTCATGGAAACTATAGCGCGTTAATTTTGATCCAGTGTTTGATATCGATCCCCGCTGGTGCGTATTATGCGACCGTGCCGGTGATGCTGGCGGAGATGTTTCCTTTGAATTTGCGGTGTACGGTTTTATCGGTTTTGTATTCGACTGCGGCTAGTTTTTCTGCGGGGTTGACACCTATGTTGTCTTTGATGCTTTTGCAGAGGACGGGTAGTTCTACTGCACCGACTTTGTTGGTGATTGGGTTGGTTGTTTTTGCTTTTACGGTGATGTGGGTGCGTAATTTAAATGATAAGCAAACAGAAGCTGTATTTTTATGAATCAGTGACTGTTTTACCAGATGCTTGCCAACATGCGCCGTGAATCGGCGTACCGTTCCTTAATTTTCCACCAAAACATTGCCATGTATTAATTACAAGCATTTTGTTGCTTTCTCCAAACATGCCGGTATTGGCTGTTTAACTTTCTGGCCTCAGTCATCGTTTCGCCAGTGTTTGAATTTCAAGCAGCCATTAAATTAACCCTCCG
>DNVL01000187.1 GCA_003507515.1 Legionella sp. | reverse complement strand
CCCTCACACAAACCCAATTGCATGAGGCATCAGTCTGGGGACTGACTAATGATGAAGAAAAACGTTATGTGCAACTGATGCAAAATCGCAGTGGTTTGTATTATGAAGGGCTGCGCCAAACACCGATTGATATTTTAGGCATCAATGCGCGAGATGAGGCTGAGCGTGAGCATTTTGCAGAATTGGCATCTCGTCAGGAAGCACAGAAAGTATCGAAAAATATTGCTTGGAATAATGCGTTTTACAAAGCCTACAACCAGCTGTTCAAAGACGTTCCGGTAGTCGGTGACTTTGATCCAATCCCCTATGCGCCGGACCATTACAAACCCGTGTCATTAAAACCAAACGACACACTGTATTGGTTTATCAAGCCTGAACATGCGGTCAAAACCGTGTTATTGCCTTTGATTGAGGCGATTCAATCAACACCGAATACAACACTGCATTTGATGCTGTTGGATGTTGATGATACGGGTGTTCAGCAATGGGCGAACATTCAGCAAGTCCCGCGTGAATTGGTGAGCAATGGTCAAATCACCCTGAACCACGGCGATCTGTCTTTTGATGCGCTCACGTTAAAAAGCAAGTCAACCCCACTGCTATTACTCGCTCGTGACGGCGCATCAAGCGTTGTTGATCTGGGGAGATTTTAATATGCGCGGGATCCTTGCAGCTATTGGTTTAATGATGGTGTGTTCGTGTTATGCATTGAAAGTAATATCGCTTGAAATGTCCTCTGATGCAGACAATCAATTGCAAATCATGGATGACATTCGATTGCCTGTGAAAAGTAAAACTCAGGCTGGCATCATCAAATCTCATCCAATAGCCCTTGTGAATTTTTCATCACCTATATTCGCTATTGGTGATGATGCGATATCACGTGATTGGCTGGTCAAACATGCCGCTGAGATGAAGGCCATGAACGCATTGGGCTTTATAACCAATGTTGAAACCAAAGCCCATCTACAACAATTGGAAGAGCTCGCCGGTTTCCCACTCATGCCGGTCAATATTGATGATTTATCTGAAATTTTACAAGTCAGCCATTACCCGTTTGTCTTTGAATCGGGGGTTGTATGGCAGTAAAAACCGCCACGCCGAAACTCTCCGAATTTAAGCACAGCGTGCTGACTCTCCTTTGTTTATTCATGCTGGGCTGGTTAATTCTGTTGGGCTGGGCTTTGTATATTTGGATAAACCAAGATTTTGAATTGGCTTACCGGTTTATTCAACGCTTGCAAATAGACCCATCAGCGCGCATGTCATGGCCGACTCAGCATGCAGCGCTGCAAATCATAAATGATGTCAATTTGTTTTGGATTTTAATTCAAGCCGTCACGCTGGTGATGGTCACCAAACTCATGACGCTGATTACCGCCATTCCCTTATTTTTTCTAGCCATCATGGCAGGCCTTGTCGATGGACTCAATCAACGCGCCATTCGGTCCGCTTGTCTGGGCCGTGAATCCACCTATGTGTTTCATAAATCTGTACCGCTTGCGCGCAAAAGCATGTGCGTGGCGTTAGGGCTTTGGTTGTGTGTGCCAGTGACGTTATCGCCTACGCCGATTTTTGTGGGATTGGCTGTGATGTTAGGACTTGTGGCGCGGGTAAGTGCGAGCCGATTTAAAAAATATTTGTAATTTGTAAGAGGTGTTGTATGAAAAAACGAATGATTGCGGTTGGATTGAGTCTTCTATGCACCATGAGTCAGGCTTCAGAACCTGAACTCAACACCACACTGGTTCGCGTCATCAATCAGCTTAACGCGATTTTGCCATTGCTCGATGAAGCCGAAGATGAAATCGAACCCAACGCTCGCATTCGTCTACACATCGATTCATTTCAAGGAGCAGATGGCGCGAAACACCCCGGCGTTCGCGATGATCTGAAAAGCATCCGCAATGCATTGATTGACTACATCAACAAACCTGCGATTGAACCTAAAACGGTGAAACCGCTGGCATTTGATTTCATTGGGAAATAAGCGTGAATATTTCCACTGAATTTGCCAATGCATTTCGAGAGGCCGGTGGGCTGGCCGTGACCCAGTATTCAGACCTCATCCGCTTTATCGCGGTGATGTGCGTGATTTTGGCGGTGATGTGGTCACTGCACCATTTTTTAAGTTCGGAAGCCAAAGAGTCCGATGGGTTTATGGTCCGGCTCGGTTCGCGAGCGGTTCGGTTATCCATTGGTCTAATGCTGTTTATTATTTTTTTAACCACCTGAGGAATCACCATGAATCGAATCGTTACTGCAACCCGCCGCGCTGCTTGTGCATTCATCGCCCTATCCTACGCGCCCGCCATGATGGCGGCAGGTGATTGGTTTCCTAAAGTGCCTGCGGCGGATGACATGAGCTCAGGCGGTAAAAGTGCCATGACCATCACGTCCAATTATGTGAAACAAGGGATGTCTCTGATCTTGTTTATTGTATCGGTAGGCATGTTCGTTAAATTCATATCTACCGTGTCTCACGGGATTGAAGAGGCGAAGAAAAGCGAAGGCGGATCGCTAGCCGTATTTGGTACGTTCACGGTCATGGCGATCGTGTATCTCGCGATTAGTATCGCCACAGGTTATTTGGGATACACGATTATTACGCGATTTCAAATCTAGGAGTCACAAATGAAAGCCCCATCCAGCCGTCATTTATCACATGATTTTCCAGCCTACAAAGGACTCACCTTGCGTGAGCTCTTTGTCATCGTCGTGACAGCCACGGTGTTCACATGCTGCCTGTTTAGTGCCGTAGGTTTAATGACCAGCTGGGTGGTGGCCTTCGCCTGCATTGGTTTTCTGGTGGGCTTCATTGTAGCCATCACCCTGCTACCAAAACCAATTGCATGCCTCAAAGCAGGCAAGCCACATGGGTATCTCATGAAAGTTTTGACATTAACACTCGTGCGATTCCGGTTAAAACAATCGCCGTATTTGCATTACACAGGCCTTTGGAATAGGTGCAAACATGTTTGAATATTGGAAAAAAATTGATGTATTAAACCAGATGAATCGTGTGTTGCTCGCTGTGATCATGATGTTCCTGCTGATCATTGGCGGGTTATTCATCACGCTCATGACCGCCCCAAAACACATGGAATTCTGGCTCGCACCCAATCTGACCGCCAACGGCGGCTTGATCAAGTCAGGCGAGGTTCCCGATGAATACGTGCATGGGTTTGTCAGCACTTTATTACCAACCATGAACACATGGTCAACATTAGGAAAAACCGAATTCACCCAGAACCTGCAAGGCTTCTATTATTACTTCACCCCACGCCATCATCAATTGATGCATGAAACGTTAGCGGCCTTTCAAGACGCGCAACTGTTCAACCGCACTCAAATCGCAAGCCTCTATCGGTTCATGGAACCGGGTGACATTCAACGCATTGGGCACGATGCCTGGGATGTTCATGTTTTGCTCCGCATCACGCAGCGATTAAACGATAAAAGCCCGATGGTAATTGCGGACAAAGTGGTTGATTACCATGTGCGCGTAGTCAAGGTCACGACGTCTAAACTGCAAAACCCGTTTCAACTGGCACTCGATGGTTACACCCAACCTGAAATACTGCTTCACGATTTATTAGAAGGAGAACACCATGACGTATAAAAAAGGCTTCTCCGCAGCACTCATGCTCTTTTGCATGAAGGCTGCATTTGCCGCTCCGGTCGAACACGTGGTCTGGGATAAAACGCCCATTCGTATCACGCTACCTCTTAATCAAGAGCGCCTGATTCGGTTCCCACTGGCCGTCAGCATCGTAGATTCAGAACTCGAGAGCGAAGTCGGTGTCATGAAAATTCAAGATGCACTGTACTTCAATGCACATGCAGCGTTTGCAAATAAACGGCTGGTGGTGCAGTTGATGCCGAATGGCGAAGCCATCGTGTTAAGTCTCACTGCGAATGAGGAAGCCGGCAACACCACTCCGATTGAAGTCGTCATGGGGGAACGCGACGACGATGACAAACCTGCTCCCACCACATCATCCGACATCAACGCTGTTACTCTCACGCGTTTTGCCATTCAATCACTGTACTCACCAGAACGCCTGCTGGTCACGCCACCGGAAATAACCCGCACACCGATGCAAACGCATCGA
>DNVL01000136.1 GCA_003507515.1 Legionella sp. | reverse complement strand
ATTTAAGTCGGCACTAAACTCTTGGTCTCTAAAAACTGTTAAGCCTTCTTTGAGTGAGAGCTGAAACCAATCGCGACAAGTGACACGATTACCCGTCCAGTTATGAAAATATTCATGTCCAACGACACTTTCAACCTCAATGTAATCTTGATCCGTTGCGGTGTTGGGGTGGGCTAAAATATACTTGGAGTTGAAAATATTAAGTCCTTTGTTTTCCATGGCACCCATATTAAAATCGCTCACTGCAACAATCATAAACAGGCTTAAATCATACTCACGACCATATTGCTCCTCGTCCCAGCGCATGGATTTCTTGAGAGATGCCATCGCATGAGCGCACTTGTCCTCATTGCCGGGTTCCACATAAATGCGCAGTTCAACAGACTGGCCCGAACAGGTGGTAAAATAGTCCGTGACGCACGCCAAACGGCCGGCCACAAGTGCGAACAAATAGGACGGCTTCTTAAATGGATCCTGCCAAAGCGCCCAATGCCGCCCGTGATCGAGGTCACCTGAACCCATTAAATGGCCATTGGATAGCAAAACCGGATACTGTGATTTATCAGCAGTGATGCGCGTTGTATACAGGGCCAAGACATCGGATCGGTCGGGAAAATACGTCATGCGCCGAAATCCTTCCGCCTCACACTGGGTGCAAAACAGATGGTTCGATCGGTAAAGGCCGGACAGTTTGGTGTTGTCCTGCGGACGGATGCGGGTCACGATGGTCAGGGTGCATGCATCTGGGCAGGCCGTCACCACCAAGTCTTCCCCGATCAATCGATAGGCGGTCGCTGCGAGTGGCGCATCATTGAGCGCAATGCTTATCAGTTCTAGTGTATCACCATACAAATACAAATCCCCTGGATGCAGGCGTTGAACGTGCATGTGATTTTTAACGATCGCATGGTCGTCATACAAATCAAAGTCCAGGGACACCGTCGTGACGGCAAACGTGGGGGGCTGGTAATCTTTTAAATAAATGGTCGTGTCTGACACAGTGGTCGCTCCTGTTGGTATTCGGCACCATTTAACGTGCCCTATTCAAGTTCGTCTATTTCGTTCTATACTGACATAAAGGGAAGTGTCGCGCGAATCGACGCGATTTGCAAAACCAAAAGGGGATCTCATGAGCACAGAAGCGTTTTTAACCGGCTATGCGCGCCGATTTTTAGACAATCAAGAAGAAGAAATGAGCTTGAATGACTACTTGGATCTCTGTCGCACGGATCCAACAGCCTATGCAAACCCCGCTCAACGCCTGCTGATGGCCATTGGCGAGCCCGAGGCTGTGGATACCCGTCACGATCCCATTCTGTCTCGCATTTTTTCAAATAAAATCATTCACCGCTATGCCGTCTTCAAAGAGTTTTATGGCATGGAAGAGCCGATTGAACAAATGGTTGGCTTTTTAAAGCACGCAGCGCAAGGACTGGAAGAAACCAAGCAAGTGCTTTATTTGTTGGGGCCTGTCGGCGGTGGCAAGTCGTCACTCGCTGAAAAACTCAAAGATTTAATGCAGCAGGTGCCCATTTACGCGATAAAAGGCTCGCCCGTGCATGAGTCACCGTTGTCGTTATTTGACCCACAAGAAGATGCGGCCATATTGCTCGAGAACTATGGAATTCCAGCACGTTGTTTGCGCTACATCTTATCGCCATGGGCTGCCAAACGATTGCAAGAATTCAATGGGGATATTAATCAATTTCGCGTGATAAAGGTCAAACCATCCCGCCTGAAACAAATCGCCATTGCCAAAACCGAGCCGGGTGATGACAACAATCAAGACATTTCAGCGTTGGTCGGAAAAGTGGACATTCGAAAACTAGAATCTTATTCCCAAGATGATCCCGATGCGTATAGTTACTCCGGCGGATTGTGTCGCGCGAATCGCGGAATTCTTGAATTTGTGGAAATGTTCAAAGCGCCCATCAAGGTCCTTCATCCCTTGCTCACTGCAACCCAAGAAGGCAATTACAATGCCACCGAAGGGCTATCATCCATTCCCTTTGAAGGCATTATCCTGGCGCACTCCAATGAGTCGGAGTGGCAAGCGTTTCGGAATAATAAAAACAATGAAGCCTTTATTGACCGCATCAACATTGTCAAAGTGCCCTACTGTTTACGCGTATCTGAAGAATTAAAAATTTATCAAAAATTAATTGAACACAGCTCACTCATGGACGCGCACTGCGCACCTGGAACCTTGGAGATGCTAGCCCAATTCTCCGTGTTAACACGCCTCAAAGAGCCACAAAATTCAAGCCTGTACTCTAAATTAAGAGTTTATAACGGAGAAAGCCTAAAAGATACCGATCCGAAAGCCAAATCCTATCAAGAATACCGTGATTTTGCCGGTGTGGATGAAGGGATGAGCGGGATTTCCACCCGATTTGCTTTTAAAATTCTGTCCAAGGTCTTTAACTTTGACCACACCGAGATTGCCGCTAATCCGGTGCATCTCCTGTATGTGCTAGAACGCCAAATCGAGCAAGAGCAATTGCCGCAAGAGACACATGAAAAATACTTGGGCTTTATCAAAGAATTTTTATCCCCAAAATATGTGGAATTCATTGGCAAAGAAATTCAAACGGCCTATTTGGAATCGTATTCAGAATATGGGCAAAACATCTTTGACCGCTACATCACGTATGCCGATTTTTGGATTCAAGATCAAGATTATCGCGATCCGGACACCGGCGAAATTTTTGACCGGGCCTCTCTCAATGCCGATTTGGAGAAAATTGAAAAGCCCGCCGGCATTTCGAACCCGAAAGATTTCCGTAACGAGGTGGTTAATTTTGTGTTGCGTGCACGGGCGAATAATCAAGGCAACAATCCAAAATGGAATAGCTATGAGAAATTAAAAACCGTCATTGAGAAAAAAATGTTCAGCAACACAGAGGATTTGCTGCCCGTGATCTCGTTCAATGCCAAAGCATCAGAAGACGACAAGAAAAAACACGCCGACTTTATTGCACGCATGGTCGACAAAGGATACACGCCTAAACAAGTTCGATTGCTCTGTGAATGGTATTTACGGGTGCGTAAATCACAGTAGTGCAGGGGATGCCAACATGACTCAATTCATTGACCGGCGACAAAATGCCGCCAAGAAAAGCACTGTCAATCGACAACGCTTCTTAAGGCGGTATAAAAATCAAATCAAGCGTGCGGTGTCGGATGCCATTGGAAAACGTAGCATCACAGACATTGAGAAAGGGGAACACGTCAGCATTCCGGCCAAAGAGCTGTCTGAGCCACGGTTTCACCGTGGAAAAGGCGGACGGGTGGAACGGGTGCTGCCGGGCAATGATGCATTCATTGCCGGTGACCGCATCAAACGCCCTCCACAGGAGGGTGGGCAGGGATCCGGCAATCAAGCCAGTGACCAGGGCAATGGGGAGGATGATTTTGCGTTTGATCTCACCCGAGACGAATTTCTGGAGTTGTATTTTGATGACTTGGAATTGCCGGATTTGGTGAAAAAAGAGTTGGCGCGCATCACGACGTTTAAAACAGTCAGAGGCGGCATCACCACGAGCGGGCTCCCAACCAACATCAACATCTTGCGCTCCATGCGCCAGGCTACAGGACGGCGCATGGCGTTGGCCTCACCCTATAAGCGGCAATTGCGCGCAGCTGAAGAAGCGCTGGCGCGCCTGCAGGCAGAGCCCTGCCCTGCGGGTCCCGAGATAGACCGGCTTGAGCAAGAAATAGCCCGCTTAACGCAAAAAATCAAAACCGTGCCGTTTATTGACACGATTGATTTGCGTTATAACACCCGCATTCAAATCCCAGCCCCCTCAACCCAGGCCGTGATGTTTTGCATCATGGACGTCTCGGGTTCGATGGATGAACCTAAAAAAGACATCGCCAAGCGTTTTTTTATTTTGCTCTATCTTTTCCTGACCAAAAATTACAAAAAAATTGAGTTGGTTTTCATTCGTCACCACACGTCCGCCAAAGAAGTGAGTGAGGACGATTTTTTTTACTCACGTGAAACCGGCGGCACCGTGGTATCGAGTGCACTCGAGTTATTGCACCATGCCATTGAGACGCGCTTCAACCCCAGTAGCTGGAATATTTATGTAGCCCAAGCATCCGATGGCGACAATTGGAACGCAGACTCTCCCTATTGTTTGGAATTGTTGCGCGATAAAATCGTGCCCCTGCTGCAATATTTTGCCTACATTGAAATCATGCCACGCCATCATCAAAGTTTATGGGAAGTGTATCAACAATTGCGGACCCAATACCCCAATTTTGCAATGGAGAATATTGACAAAGTGGCGGACATCTATCCGGTGTTTCGTGCATTATTCAAAAGGAAAAGGGCATGAAAAAAGAACCGTTATCGACAGGATCCGAATGGACCTTTGAGCTCATTCAAACCTATGATCGTGAAATTGCGCGCTTGGCACGCGATTTCCAATTGGACACCTATCCCAATCAAATTGAAATCATTAGTGCGGAACAAATGATGGATTCCTACGCGTCCGTTGGCATGCCGATTGGATACCATCATTGGTCGTTTGGAAAACATTTTGTGGGCGTTGAAAAAAGTTATGAGCGCGGACAAATGGGCTTGGCCTATGAGCTTGTGATCAATTCCAACCCCTGCATTTCCTACCTCATGGAAGAAAACACCATGGCCATGCAAGCGCTCGTCATCGCGCATGCCTGTTATGGCCATAACTCGTTTTTTAAAAACAATTACCTCTTTAAAATGTGGACGTCCGCTGATGCCATTATCGATTACTTGGTGTTTGCCAAACATTACATCAGCGAATGCGAAGAACGCCATGGGATTGATGCGGTAGAAAGCATCTTGGATGCATGCCATGCAC
>DNVL01000212.1:7137-7329 GCA_003507515.1 Legionella sp. | reverse complement strand
TGCAGGCCATTAAACTGACTTCTGCCACCGTCAAATCTCCATTGGCTGGGATGAGGTCGTAGCCGCAGGGCGTGCGAATGCAGGCTTGTTCGGCTAGGCAATCACGAAGAAGGACATCATTGCAGGAATGCACGAGCGCGTTTTTGTCAATGCCTGATGCCATGGTGGCATTGCCTTGCGGGTCTAAATCAA
>DNVL01000212.1:0-7082 GCA_003507515.1 Legionella sp. | reverse complement strand
TTTTGCCTACGCCGCCTTTTTGATTGGCGATGGCTATGGTTTTGGCCATGGTTTATCCTTGTTTTCGACAATGACGCAGCAACGTTCGCCGTCGATGCCTGGGACTGTATAGGGTTCCACTCGATGTGCACGGTTCAGGCAAGCCAGTTCAGCTTCTGGATGCCGGCCCTTCATGGCCAACCAAATGCCATCAGGCGCAATTAAATGCTGTGTACAATCGAGCATCCGTTGCAGCTCGCTGAATGCTCGACTCGTGACTGTATCAAAATGGGATGTGGGGTGATAGTTTTCGACACGTGTTTGGACCATTTCAATATTATCCAATGCTAACACGCGTTTGACTTCCTGTAAGAAACGAATCTTTTTGCCGTTGCTGTCCAGTAAGACCACGTGCAACGATGGATTCACTAACGCCAATGGCACGCCGGGAAGGCCGGCTCCCGTGCCCACATCGAGGATGCGATGCCCGTGTACCCAGGGTAGAATGGCCAGGCTGTCGAGTAGATGCAGCGTGACCATGCGATTGAGGTCCCGAATGGCCGTTAGATTGTATGCCTGATTCCATTTATGCAAGAGCATGAGGTACTGGAGGAGCCTATCGACCGCAACATCAAGCCCCAGTTGTTGCATGCCCCGTACCAATGTGCCTTCACTGTCATTCAGATGGTTCATGCCAATAATCGCAATTTTTTTAAATGGACGAGCAGCAAGGACAAAGCGGCGGGTGTCACGCCGGATATGCGCCCTGCGTGGGCCAGCGATGCGGGCTTGACCAAGGTTAATTTTTGGATGACTTCGGTTGACAAGCCCGAAACACATGCATAATTCAGGTCGTCTGGCAGGGCCGTGTTTTCGTGCTTTTGCAAGCGTGCAATATCCAATTGTTGACGCTCAATGTAACCGGCATATTTGCTGATGATTTCCACCTGTTCAGCCACCGCGTCGGCCAAGGGAGGTAGGGCTAAATCGTCAACGGCTTGCAAATGCATGTAACGCATCTCGGGTCGTTTCAATACCTCTGTGGCACGGCAATCATGCTGCAAAGGGGTTTCTAAAATCGATTCCAGCGCTGTATTATGACCGACCCGAACCCAGGTATTGTGGAGTTGTGTGCGAGCGCCATCCAACGCGTCTCGCTTTTCACAAAACGCACGCCAGCGCGTATCACCCACGAGTCCTAATGCGCGGCCTTTTTCCGTTAGGCGTAAATCGGCGTTGTCTTCACGTAACAGCAGCCGGTATTCAGCGCGCGAGGTAAACATTCGATAGGGCTCTTGTGTACCACAGGTGATGAGATCATCGATCAATACCCCCATGTAGGCCTCATCGCGCCGTGGGCTCCACATGGGACTCTCTTTCGCAAACAGAGCCGCATTCATGCCGGCGATTAATCCTTGTGCAGCGGCTTCTTCATACCCGGTTGTGCCATTGATTTGGCCTGCAAAAAATAGGTTGGCAAAGGCTTTGGTTTGCAAATAAGGCGTAAGCCCGCGTGGGTCGAAATAATCGTATTCAATGGCATACCCTGGGCGCGTGATGTGCGCCTGCTCAAAGCCTTTTAGGGTGCGCACAAATTGCATTTGAACCTCAAAGGGCAGGCTGGTGGAAATGCCATTGGGGTAGATTTCGCTGGTGGTCAAGCCTTCGGGTTCGACAAAAATTTGATGGGACAATTTATCGGCAAAGCGAACCACTTTGTCTTCTATCGATGGGCAATAGCGCGGTCCGGTGCCTTCAATGATACCGGCATACATGGGCGATTGATGCAGGTTTTCTCGAATGATCTGATGGGTGCGTTCCGTGGTGTGCGTAATGTAACAAGGCATCTGTTGAGGATGTTGGCTTGCATTGCCTAAAGAGGAGAACACGGGCAATGGGGTATCACCTGGCTGCACGATCATTTGACTGTAATCGAGCGACCGGCCATCAATTCGAGGTGGCGTTCCGGTTTTAAGACGCCCAACGGGCAAGTTCAGTTCACGTAACCGTGCAGCGAGCGCTATGGCGGGCGGATCGCCTGCGCGCCCACCGGCATATTGGCTCATGCCGACATGAATTTTGCCGCCTAGGAAGGTTCCTACCGTGAGCACGACAACACGCGCACGCAGGGTCAATCCCATTTGCGTGATCACGCCCGCAACACGGTCACCCTCCATGAGCACATCATCAACCGCTTGTTGAAACAACGTTAAGTTGGCTTGCGATTGCAACAATTGGCGGATCGCTCGGCGATATAGCACGCGATCCGCTTGCGCACGGGTGGCACGCACAGCAGGGCCTTTTGATGCATTTAGAATCCGGAATTGAATGCCGGCGAGATCAGCCGCATGCGCCATCGCCCCATCGAGCGCATCGATTTCTTTCACGAGGTGGCCCTTGCCAATGCCACCAATGGCCGGATTGCAGGACATTTGGCCTAATAAATCCATGTTATGCGTCAGGAGGAGGGTTTGTGCGCCCATGCGGGCGGCAGCAAGCGCTGCTTCCGTACCGGCATGCCCTCCGCCAACCACAATCACATCATAGTGCTTTTCGAGATTCATAAAGGATGCTTATAAAGACTTAAAAAAGTGCAATTATACCGTTTTTTATCAAGTACCACAATCGCTTTCACCTGGGTTTCGTAGCGTTTGGCTCGCCATCCACATTGCGTGATTCAAGATCCTCAGGCTTATAGGCCCAGGCTAGAATATTACTCGACAGTAACAACAGGGCGATGATAGGGAGCATGACGGGTAGTCCTATGTTCAGTGGGAGAAACACCAGAAACACAAAGACTGTTGCAGGTAACATGGCTTCACTGAAAATTTGTTGGACCCGTTTTGTTTTATGATACGCCATCATGTCGTTTTGATAGGTGATTTTTTTTTCTAAGTTGTCTATCTCTAGCTGCAGTTTCGCTCGCTGGTTTGGATCCACTTCTGTGTCTAATTGCGTTTGCAAGGTTTGTATATTATCGTCTGCTTGTTTGATGAGTACCTGTAACTGCTTCATTTCAGTGCTCGTCGCCATGGCATTGTGAGCGATGGTGAATATGAACGAGAGCGTTGATCCAATGACCCCGAGAAGGAGTGCGGTGGCAGGCACGATGGCTGCTGGTGGAAAAAAGAAGCAGCATATCAGCGCAAATGCAACCATTAAGCTTGCGGCGTAGACTAAATCGGAATAAAAACTCTCGTAAGTCGCCTCCCATTCCAGTATACAGGTTTCTTTCGCCTCAAGGAGTGCATGGAGGTGCTCCTTGAGTACGTTTTTTTGGACTTCGTCCGGTTGCAGAACGATTCGATCGATCAAGTCATTAATATCTGCATCATAGTCTGCTAAAGTGTCTACATGCTCTTTTTCTTTATGGAGATACTGGCAGTGGGTGAGGTAGATATCCATCAACAGCAATAGCGCGGTGATTGCATTGCCCATATAGGCCGTGCAGCCGAAGACCCCGTCTTTCAACAGCCATAAAAAACAAGCCATGTTGGCCGTTGCCCAAAAAAAATCGTTGATAATGCCTAAGCCATGTTTTTCGCATTGAAATTCAAACCGTTCACGAATACTAATGCCTGTTGCACGTTCCTCCGCTGTTGACCATGGGTCCATCCATGAGCCTTTGAATGTGCCTTTGGTTAACAAGTACAATCGAATGCCTAAGCGAAGGTAATACAGCACAAAACTCATATACCCGGTGACGGGTTTAATGGTTGCGAATACCTTTTTAGCGTCTTCGGTGTGATTCCAGTCGAGTGATNNAGGCCGCCACCCCAGACCCAGTTTAAGCGGTACATGTTGGCTTCGCTCATGATGTCTTGAGTAAACTCTAGCCTTTCGCCAAGGGTGATTTGCTGCATGGTTTCAGCAATCAATGGCGCAATCACTGTTAGCGCGAGGTATTTTACGGGTTGGTCCAATGAGGAATCCATTTCGGCAAGATGCGTATCATCGGGTCTGTTTTTGCCACCCACCTCCGGTGTGTTACGTAATCGATAGAGTAGCTTGGCACATAACTCCAATTGCTTGCCGCGTTCTCTGAGCTGTGGCAGTTCTTTTTCAAACAGGTGCAGTCGGCATTCATCATACAGCAAATATGCTGTGTTCAGCAGCTCTTCCTCCAGCGCTTGGCGTTGATGCGCATTTAAAAATTTAAAACTGACATAGTCGATATTGGCCAAACGCTTGCCATAAAATGCAATGGATCGCGCGATGGCTTTGCGTGCCTTGTAGATGGTTGGCAGATCAACGTCGTCTGGATTTAATGCCGTTCGATCGTTACCCAAGCAGGCAAGGTATGCTTGCGGGCCGATCAGTTGCGGGGCCTGCCGACGACTTTTCGATGGGTGGGGTGTGTACGGCGTGCTGTGGAAAAAGGTAATGCTGGACATGACCACGCCCTTATGATTAAAACAAGTCTTATATGACTTAGTTTAGATCACAAAAGGCATTTAGCAAATTCAATGGGGTGATTCGCCCCAGCGTTGCAGCAGCCCATGGTCTAATTCAAACAGATCCAACACCCGGCCGACCGTGTCATTCACGAGATCCATGATTGTTTCGGGTTTTTGGTAAAAGGCCGGCACCGGTGGGCAAATGATGCCGCCCATTTGCGTGACGTTGACCATGTTGTTCAAATGCCCCAAATGCAGCGGCGATTCGCGCGGCATCAAGACCAAACGGCGGCGTTCCTTAAGCACGACGTCTGCCGCACGCGTGAGCAGGTTACTGGTGACCCCGTGCGCAATTTCAGCCAGGCTGTTCATTGAGCAAGGGGCTATAATCATCCCCATGGTTTTAAACGAGCCGCTGGCAATGGATGCGGCAATGTTCGTGCACGGGTGATAAACGTCGGCCAATGCCTTTAATTCAGTGAGGCTTAAGTGGGTTTCATACGCGCGCGTTAATTGACCGGCTTTGCTGACGACCAGGTGCGTTTCGACCGCCAGGGCACGCAACACCTCCAGCAGCCGAATGCCATACACGATGCCTGATGAGCCGCTAATGCCAATGATGAGGCGTGGTTTATTCATGAGCGCCCTCCAATGGTGAGTCAAGCCAGTATATCACATCAAAAATCACGCGGCCCATACAGCAATTGCAACGGGGATGCGTTATAATTTCTCATTTTATCGCATGGAGCTATGATACCCATGACAACCGTTCGTAAAATGCTGGTTACCAGCGCACTGCCTTATGCCAATGGACACCTGCATTTAGGCCATTTGGTGGAACATATTCAAACCGATATTTGGGTGCGAACGCATAAAATGTTGGGTGTTTCCTGCATTAGTGTGTGCGGTGATGACGCGCATGGCACGCCTATCATGTTGAAAGCCGAGCAGTTAGGCATCACGCCGGAGGCATTAACCGCCCAGATGCAAGAAAGCCATGCACGTGATTTTGTCGCGTTTGGCATTGATTATGATTGTTACCACACCACGCATTCGCCAGAAAACAAAGCCTTGGCGTCGGAGATTTATGGCGCCTTGCACGCGCGTGGCGATATCGTCACAAAAACCATTTCTCAGGCCTTTGATCCGGTCAAACACATGTTTTTGCCCGACCGGTATGTGAAGGGTACATGTCCGAAATGCGGTGCACACGACCAATATGGGGATAGTTGTGAGTCTTGTGGTGCGACGTATGCTCCCACCGATTTGCGGGATCCCGTGTCGGCCATTTCGGGTGCGACACCGGTTGAAAAAGAATCGGAGCATTATTTTTTTGATTTGCCGCGTTATGAGCAGTTATTGAAAGCGTGGACTCGGAAGGGGCATTTACAAACAGAAGTGGCCAATAAATTAGATGAGTGGTTTGAGGCGGGTCTCAAGCAATGGGATATTTCGCGTGATGCCCCTTATTTTGGATTTGCTATTCCCGGGGCGGTGGATAAATATTTTTATGTGTGGCTGGATGCTCCTATTGGCTACATGGCTAGTTTTAAAAAATATTGTGAAACGCATGGTGTTTCGTTTGATGAGTATTGGCATAAAGATGCCACAACGGAGCTTTATCATTTTGTGGGCAAAGACATTGTCTATTTTCACGCCCTGTTTTGGCCGGCTATATTAGCAGGCAGTGATCATCGCCTGCCAACGGCTATTTATACGCATGGTTTTTTAACCGTAGATGGCCAAAAAATGTCAAAATCACGCGGGACGTTTATTGAAGCGCGTCAATACCTGCAGCATTTGCATCCAGAATACCTGCGCTATTATTTCGCGGCGAAACTGAATGGTCGAGTGGATGATCTGGATCTTAATTTTACCGATTTCATGCATCGCGTCAATGCGGATTTGGTCGGGAAAGTCGTGAACATTGCCAGTCGGTGTGCGGGCTTTATTCACAAGCAATTTGACGGGCAATTGTCAGACTCACTCACCGATCCGGCGTTGTATGATGAACTTTGCGCCCTGCGGGAGACGATTGTTGAGGCTTTTGTTCAGCGCGATTATGCGCGCGCCATTCGCGACATCATGGAGGCGGCCGCTCGCGTCAATCAATACATTGATGCGGCTAAACCATGGGTTTTAGCAAAAGATCCAGCAACAGCGGCAGACGTGCAAGGCATTTGCACCATGGGATTGAACGCGTTTCGCGTGTTGATGACGTATTTAAAACCCGTTCTGCCGGAAATGGCCGCACGCGCGGAGCAATTTTTAAACGGTGAACCCCTGACCTGGAGCAGCATCGACAAGCCGTTACTCGATCACACCATCCATCCATTTGTGCCTTTGATGGTGCGCGTGACGCAAGAGAATATCGATGCACTGCTTGCACTGAACAAGGTGGCGTGATGGTGAGCGTACAAGCGATTGATGCTTTACTGCCTCAAACACAATGTGGGGAATGTGGCTACCCGGGTTGTCTGCCGTATGCACAAGCCCTGGCCGCGGGCACGGCACCCATTGACCGCTGCCCGCCGGGTGGTGTTGATGTGGTCAAGGCATTGGGGCAATTGCTGAATGTGGATGCAACACCCTATTTAGCAGATGCCGCAGCCCATACGCGCGCGCCCTCTGTGGCTGTGATTCGTGAGGCCGAGTGCATTGGGTGCACTAAATGCATTCAAGCGTGCCCGGTGGATGCGATCGTTG
>DNVL01000034.1 GCA_003507515.1 Legionella sp. | reverse complement strand
GCGATGGCCGCGATGAGTGACCGTAATTCAGTTGCGCATGAGGTGGCAAAACGTCTGAATGTCACGACAACAACATTATATACCTATGTTAATGGGGATGGGGCACTAAAGGAGGCTGGTAGTAAGTTACTCCAGCAGCAATCAACGAGAGAAAAAATCTAACATGGCTAAGCGGATATCAGTTGAGCAATTGATTATCCTGCATAATCAATTAGAAGCACATCCACCAAGGAATCCTGCTCGGACAGCATTGGTTCAAGAGTTTGCTGAAAGCTTTGGAGTAACACCGAGCACGGTCTATCGCCAGCTACGACAGTGCATTGATTTTAGTTCGCATAAGCGAAAAGATTTTAATCAACCCAGAGCGATTTCCTCCGATGACATGCTCATGTATTGTCGTCTTATTGCCGCACTTAAAATACGCACGAGCAACAAAAACAACCGGCATCTTTCAACACCAAAATGCATTGAGATACTTGAGTTACATGGTGTTGAAACAGCCCATGGTTTAGTGATAGCTCCTCTTGGTGTATTAAAAAGAAGTACGGTTAACCGCTACATCACTCAATGGGGTTTTGCTCACCATTCTATGCTGGTCGCACAAGGCGGTTGCCAATTATCTATTATTCTGGCGGGACATCCTAAACTAGGCAATTCATTGTCCAAATCCAGTATTGAAGAAATTGGTGCTCGAACTAAAATATTTAATATTGATACGGCTATGGGCAACAATGTTTGCACGAGAAAATTAAAGTGAGTGATGTTATTATGCCAGAGGCATCTTTGCGACTAGCGCAAGCCTTAATCACGCCGTTGCAAATCCATAAATATTTATCCGCTGCTATGGAAATAGCCTATACCACAGGAACAAAACCGATTACAGAAGAGGTCATTAATAAAGCGCTTGCACCTGATCTTAATTCGCTAGAGGCTCAGCTGGCTCGGATCGGATACCAACTTCCTGCTGTTTGTGAATTTCTTCATGCATCCCCAAAAGAGGTCAAGGATTTCTTATATGGCAAGTCAAATTCACCTAGAAAAACCGAGTTTTTGAGTGCCATTCGTTCCATAGGTGTTACTGTATAATGAGTCAGGGGTTCGAATGAGTAAAATGACAAGCAACGAGCTACCGGCTTATAAAGATTTGGGTGAAAAAGCCAAAACTCAAATTTATGGAACCCGCGTTCGGGCGGCAACTGCAGTCAATCGAGAGTTAATCGCCCTGTATTGGTGGATTGGCGAACATATTGTTACCAGCCAAGAGAAATATGGTTGGGGTCAGTCAGTCGTTGAGCGCCTGTCTCAAGATTTAAAAGCGGAATTTAGCCATAAGACAGGGTTTTCCCCGCAGAATCTTTGGTACATGCGCCAATTTTATTTGGAATATCACAACAAACCAAATCTCCAACGACTTGTTGGAGAAATACCATGGGGACAAAATTTACTGATTCTTAGTAAGGTAAAGGATGATGCTGCTAAACTCTACTATTTAAACGCGACCCTTGAATGCGCATGGAGTCGTGATGTATTAAGAGGACATATTAATTCAAAGAGTTATGAGAGACAAGTATTGGCGAATAAACAGCACAACTTTCATAAGCATTACCCGCACATTTAGCCGAGCAAGCTGATAAGACCATGAAGGATGTTTACATGCTTGGGCTTTTGGGTATTACTGAGCCTGTCGTTGAAGCGGAAATGGAGCGCCGCATGGTTTCTAAGATCAAAGATGTGATCTTAGAGCTTGGGTACGGCTTTAGCTTCATTGGCAACCAATACCGTATTGTTACACCAGATTCCGAATATTTTATTGATCTGTTGTTTTACCACAGGAAATTACAATCATTGGTTGCGTTGGAATTAAAGACGACGAAATTCAAGGCCGAATATGCTGGCAAAATGAATCTGTACCTTAATTTACTGGATGACTTTGTCAAAGAGCCCCACGAGAACGCCTCTATAGGTATTATTTTATGCAGCGAAAGCAGTAAATTCGATGTGGAATACTCGCTTCGCGGCATTGACAAACCTGTTGGGGTTGCTGGCTATGAGTTGACACGAGATATTCCAGACAGGTTAAAAGACTTATTACCTGCTCCAGAGGAATTAGAGGAAAAAATTCTATTTGAGCTTGGATTGGATGAAAATTTCAGTGGTAAATAAAGTGGGCTCATTCGCATTTAATTTGGGCCGAGGTGTTTATGATTGCGAGCCGCAACATGTACTGATGAGCTAGATAGGCAATATACCTGTAAGGGTGGCTTGCCATCATTTAGCACTCAAATGAATCCAGCGTAAGGTTTTAAATTCGACTGGCCATCGCTTTCATTTAAAAAGTCCCTAATAGAATCACAACTGATGGCATATGATCTCTGACGGGAGCGTGCAAATTCACTCCCCCTTTCAGCGTAAAATGAATGGCGTCTATTCCCTCTGAGCAATGCTGTCCGAGCAGCGTTCAATGCGGGCACCATCTCCTGCTCATGAGACAGTAACGTTGCACCTTTCGAAAATAGAAAATGCGCAATGTTATTGTTTTTATACTGAAGTGCAATGTGCAGCAAAGAATGACCAACCAAGGCTTTATGTTCTTCTAAATAACACAGTTCAGCAGGAAAAGGCTGATTGATGACACCTGGGGTTTTCAGATGGGGTATTCCTTGAATAAAAAGTCTCGCCACATTGTTTTTTTGAAACGCAATGCTTTTTAAGAGCATGTAAATATGCAAATGATTCGTATTCCCAATGCAGTATCCCTTTGTCTTTTCTAATTTAGACGTGAGCTCATCAAAGATTGACCATAAAAAATAATCTCTATTTTCATTAAGCTGCGGCCAATGATGATCAACCCGATCCAAGATATAGGTAGCCGCTACGATAAGCACGTCTTGCCTAAAACAGCATTCTATGTCTGTTAATATCAGTGGATCATCTAGCGAAGGGATCCCCATCAACATGGCGCGTTGCAACATGGATTCCGTTGTATATTTTAACAGTGATCTACTGATCGAGCCCGACTTGTACATATAAAAACCGGAGATTTCTTCTGCAAATTTTTTATAATAACCCAATCCCTTGTCTTGGATCAGGGCATGCCACGCTGCTTTTTGGCTACTGGATAATATGGACAAAAAATTCGTTTTGAAATGGGTGATTTGATCCATGACATGCTGCTTGAACCGTTTTGCGTTGAGATCTGTTCCAACAATGCTGTCTGCGATGAATTCAATAAAGGACTCCGGTGTGAGATACAATCGCAAAGCAACCTCAAAACATTCGTTTAAAAGAGTCTGGTGAAGGTCATGTTGATCGGTGTTGATGTCTGTTTCTTTCCACCAGGACGCGTTTTTTGAAGACAGGTGCGCAATACTCAATGCAATGCTCCTATCCAAAGGATGGCTGAACAAATGTATCGGTGTTGTTTGGTTAAAGAAATTTGACCAAAACGAGGATAGCTTCTGCGTAAAAAATGGATTGCCAGTCACAGGGCTTAACACAACACCCCATGACGTGTCATGAAAAGCACTCGCCATGAATAAATTCAAACAGATTAACGCGCCTAAGTTCTGTGTTTTTCTTTGCGAAAATTGGTGGCGTATGGCTGTCGGGTCGTGCTGATGGTAAGGAGCAGCGCTTTTATCCAGATCCAGTTCAGATAACTTCAGTGATGCTGAGTATAGTTGGGGTTGGTAATTGGGAAGAAAATTGATATTTTCGCCAGGTTGGATTGGCGTCAACAGCTTTAATAAGTCGCTCGCAAATAAATTAGCCCTTGCTTGCAATGAATACTCTATCTTTTTTTCAGAGCAATGCCCTGATTTCGTTCGAGGCCGTCTGGTCTCGTATATCAATGTGGTCGAGTTTGAAGTCAATCGAGCGTTTGCGTTTCTTTTAGATGCAGTTTTCATCAAGTGCCTCCAACGGTTAAAACAATAGACTCTTTTTACCTTTTTACTGATAATGCCACAATTGTTGTTAAGATTGAAACGAGATGCTCAATCCCTTTCAGTCCAATACTTGGTATACTCAAGCTTCCATCAAATCAAATCGAAACCACACGCTCTATGATAAAAAATAAACAGGAACTATTGTCCATGATGCGCCAAGGGGCATCCATCGTGACACCAAACAACCGCCTGAGCAATCAATTATTACAAGATTATTACGCACAAGAAAACACCCTCGTCATCGATAAACCCCAATGCCTCCCCTTTCAAGCATTTTTACATGCCCTCTATCACCAAATGCGCCACTGTCATGCACACGGCATGCACCCCATCGTATTAAACGCACTTCAACAACGTCATTTATGGCGGAGCATTCTCGAAAACCAAAGCGATTACCCTTGCAATGAAGGATTGTTGCATGAAATTCAAGAGGCATGGACGCGCTGCAGGCATTGGAATCTTGCCATTGAACACCCCGCTTTTTTGCATACACCGCAAACACGCCAATTTCAACAATGGCAACGCGAATTTCAAAACGCGTTAACGCGCTTAAATGCCATCACAGAAGAGCAAATGGTCGACCTCCTATTGACGGCATACCCCGAGGGATTGAGTAAGGCGCCTATTGTTTGGGCTTGTTTTGATGACTATACGCCTCAGCAGCGCACGCTGCAAAACGCATTTGAAGCCCACGGTTGTCGGCAATATCACTATGATTTACCTCCAACCCACAACACAGCCCTTCAATACATCGCCAAGGATCAAGAGGACGAGTGGCTAGAAATCATGGATTGGTTGAAATCCTGTACAACGTCTTCTGGAGAGCGAATTGGCATCGTGGTGCCTAACTTACAAACACAATTTACATCTCTCCAACGCTTGCTACAGCGACATCTTCCAGCGCATCAGTTTAATATCTCCCTTGGACGCCCACTGACCGACTACCCATTGGTCACGCACGCGCTCACCTGNNTTGCATTCACCCTACTTATCTCACGCAAAATCAGAGTTCACCGCGCGCTCACACACCATGCAGACCCATGCATTACTCCAAGAATCAGAGATCCCGTACACACATTTACTGCAAGCATTCAGCACCACCACGCCAAAGCTTGCCCAATTGCTCGACCAACTGAGCGATTACCCCACGCAAGCAACACCCCATGTCTGGGTCGAGCTGTTCAAAAATCGCCTGATTGCCGTTGGATTCCCAGGTGAATACCCGCTTCATTCATCTGCCTACCAATGTTTTCAACGATTTCTAAGCCTGTTTGATGAATTATTGCAACTGTCACTTATCTGCCCCCTGATAACGGCTGACGCAGCGCTTGATGCGTTGGAAAGTGCCGCTCAACACACCATTTTCAAAACAAAAGCGTCCACTGCCCCCATTCAAATATTGGGCTTATTAGAAGCCTCCGGATGCACTTTTGATAAGGTATGGATGTGCGATTTGACGGATCAATGTTTGCCTCAAAAAACAAAGCTATCTGCATTCATCCCACTCGATTTGCAACGTGACCTGCACATGCCACATGCCGTGGCTGCACGCGAGCTTCAATTGGCCAAACGATTATTACAACGCTGTATGGATGGCAGCCAGCACAGCATATTCAGCTACCCCTGCTTAACAGGGGATAAGCCGAATATGCCGAGTCCTTTGATAAGCCATTTACTGACGCGCCCCTCAAGCAGGACCGCATCCGAATCGACACTGACCGCATTGGTTCGATTTGACGAACAATATGCACTCTTGATACAGCCTTCTGAAAAAATCTCAGGCGGGACAGCGCTACTTGCCAATCAGGCCAAATGCCCCTTTCGTGCCTTCGCAGCGCATCGGCTCCATGTAAAAGCAGCATTAAAGCGCACCGTTGGGCCTGACGCGAGTGAACGAGGGAAAGTGCTGCATCGCATCATGGAGCTACTATGGCAACAACTGAAAAGCCAACAACACTTGAATGCATTAACCCAGGCTGAATTAAACCAACACATTGATCAGGCCATTCGCTTAAGCCTCGCGCCTTTGGTTCAGAACCGTCCCACCTCGTTTTCATTACT
>DNVL01000027.1 GCA_003507515.1 Legionella sp. | reverse complement strand
TTTCCGTTCGATTGCATGTGGATAAAATAGCGGCCTCATGAATGGACGGTACGTCCACCAACGCGAGGAGCTGTGAATCCTGCTTATCCATGGAGAGTGCGATTTTTTCACGCACGCTCAAAGGGGCAGTTTTATGGTTGAGTCCGTATGCAACAAGCACGATAGAATAGTGACCAGGAAGACGATGCGTATAGTATACCTTATTTCGGGTTGTATTTGTAGGCGAGGTCGGTGCTTTAAAAAAATTCCGATGTCATCGGGTAGCGCCAATCCCTATCAAACGCACACGCAGTGACTTTAACTCCAGGAGCTGCCTGGCGGCGCTTGTATTCGTTTCGCACAATGCGTTGGATAACCTCGAGCACAATGGCCTGTTCATACCCACGTGCAATCATCTCATTCGGCCCGAGTCGCTCCTCCATGTACAAGCAAAGAATCGCATCCAGGGTTTCATAATCGGGTAGGCTGTCTTGGTCGGTTTGATTAAATGCTAATTCCGCTGACGGTGCGCGGGTGATAACGCGCTCGGGAATCACCGCACTGATGCTGTTTCGATAACGGGCCAAAGCATATACCGTTGTTTTTAACACGTCTTTTAACACCGAAAATCCGCCACACATGTCGCCATACAACGTGGCATATCCCACCGCGGTTTCACTTTTATTGCTGGTGGTGAGGAGCATATTGCCTGTTTTGTTGGACAGGGCCATGAGCAAAAGACCACGAATGCGGGCTTGGATGTTTTCTTCTGTGAGGTCGCGTTTCTGGTTTGAAAACGCTGGGGCGAGTGTGGTTAATAGGGTGTTAAACGCAGGCTCGATGGGTAGGGTTGTGTGTTGCACGCTTAACCCGTGCAACTGCTCTAGTGCATCAACCACACTGATGTCGGCTGTGAAGCGAGAGGGCAGCATGACCGCAAACACGCGAGGTGCGCCGAGTGCATCGACAGCGATGCTTAATGTCAATGCGGAATCAATGCCTCCGGACAATCCTAGCAGCACGCCTGGGAAATGATTTTTTTCCACATAATCGCGCAAACCACAGACAAGCGCTTGATAGATGGATGCGTTTCTTTCTAATAGCGGCGCTACCTCGCTTGTGATGTGTTGATCGTTGAATGTCACGGTTTGCAAGTATTCAGTGAAGGCAGGTGCGCGAGCCATCACGTTGCCGACATGATTCAGCACCAATGATTGGCCATCAAACACGAGTTCATCCTGTCCTCCGACTTGGTTAACATACACAATGGCGAGCCCTCGTTGTGCGTGCGTTTTTAACAGCGCCTCACGCTGCACATATTTATCTTGATCAAACGGGGAGGCATTGATGCAAATCATGAGTGTTGCGTTTGCGTCTATGAGTTGATCCACAGGGCCGGGTTGCCAGATGTCTTCACAAATGCATAAGCCGATTCGGTAACCGTTGATGGTCAATAAACAGGGCGTAGCGGGCCCGGGTGTAAAATAACGATTCTCATCAAACACGCCAAAATTGGGTAGCTGTTGTTTGTGATAGACAGCGAGTCTTTCACCCTGAAAGAACACACTGGCCGAGTTATACAATGGGCCGTTTATTTTTGTAGGATGGCCTAAGATCACATGGCAGTCTGTTGTATGGTCGGCAATACGCGCGAGTGCTGCGTCAACCCGGTCTAACAATTCCGGGCGAAGGAGCAAATCTTCAGGTGGATAGCCCGTCAAGGCTAGCTCTGGAAAAACAATGGCATCGTGTTGATGTTGGTGTATGCAAATAATTTGAATTATTTTTTCAGCATTTTTTTCAATGGCACCCACGGTGGGATTGGTCTGTGCCATCAAGAGCGTCAGCGTTTTTTGCATTCTGGGTCAATATTTAAAGAGATCATCTGATCATTATAAATTAAATTCCCCTAAAGCCCTCATTTTTAGGTAAAATGGACCCTTTGGTTTGAGCCTTGGTCAATTTAACATGTTGAAAGCTGCGTTATTGCGGATGGTGGATGTGTTTCCAGCGGTCGTCTTGGCGCGCGGGAGAATGAGTGAACAGCAGGGGCATGTACTGAATGTTCGCTTGAGTGATGGGTTATTAAAAGGGCGAGTGAAGGGGGATGAAAATCAGATTTATGATGTCCACATTGACTTGCGTTCGTGGCCAGATACGCCCTCGCGTTGTGCTTGTCCTGGCCGAGGCCAATGCCTGCATGCGGTGGCGTGTTTATTAGCCTTAGAGGCCCGCGATTCGCCCGCCGGAATCCAACCCGCACAGGCAGTCCATGAGCCCAAATGGGGTTTGAATGCCATGGCTTTCGTTCAAGAAGAAATCCTCAATGCGGATGATTTGGTTTGGTACTCCGATTTGCATGAACGTGGGCATGACTTCTTTGCCTATCAATTGGGCATTGTCGTCAATGAACAAACCGTCAGCATCGTGCCGCTGGTGGCTGAATTACTCGGTCGCTGGGATCGTGCCACATTGGAACAATTGCCGAATGATATGTTGGTCCGTCTGCCATTGAGTGTGGGCCTGGTGTTGCAAATCCAATTGGGACGTATCAAGCCCTTGCTGCGCTTGTTGCTGCAGTATAGTCTACGAGGAGAAAATCAGGATACGGACTTGCAATTGCAGCGTTATCAATTATTGCTGATGCAAGAAGCCGAACAGGCCATGGCTGCTACATCGGCCCGTTGGCGTGGAACAGATGCATTGCGTGCCCAATTGCACCTGTTAACCACCCTTTCGGCGTTACCCATCATTGATCCGCCACAGGGCTTGCAGTGCGCGTTGCGTGATTACCAACATCAAGGGCTGAATTGGCTGCAATTTTTACGCACGAATCAATTTTCAGGTGTGTTAGCGGATGACATGGGACTGGGTAAAACGGTGCAAACGTTGGCGCATTTGCTGTGTGAAAAAGCATCTGGCCGAATGAAACAAGCGAGTTTAATTATCGCGCCCACCAGTTTGATGGGGAATTGGTTTGAAGAAAGCCTGCGTTTTACCCCTGACTTGCGCGTGCTGATTTTTCATGGCGCGACTCGACATCAGGATTCGTTTGATGATTATGATGTCGTGATTTCAACCTATGGTTTGATTCAACGAGACAAGGTACGCTTCTTAGACTATTCCTTTTATTATTTGATTTTGGACGAGGCGCAATTCATTAAAAATGCACGCACCAAAACAACACAAGTGGTGCAGCAATTGCGTGCAAGGCACAGGCTTTGCTTGACCGGCACCCCGGTTGAAAATCACTTGGGTGAACTTTGGTCCTTGTTTCATTTTTTAATGCCGGGTTTATTGGGCGATGCCAAACAATTTCGCCAATTTTTCCGAGTGCCCATTGAAAAAGAGGCCAACCTTGAACGCCGGGAGCTGTTGGCGCACCGGGTCAAGCCATTCATGCTACGTCGAACCAAAGATCAAGTGGCGCGTGAATTGCCGCCCAAAACTGAAATGACGCGCATGATTGATTTAACCGGTACGCAGCGAGATCTATACGAAGCCATCCGCATGAGCATGGAGAAAAAAGTAAGGGAAGCGATTGCGAAGCTTGGATTGGGCAAGAGCCAGATTGTGTTATTGGATGCCTTGCTCAAACTCCGTCAAGTGTGCTGTGATCCGAGATTGTTGTCGTTGCCGGAAGCCACCATGGCGCACGGAAATTCCGCGAAAATGGATGCTTTGCTAGCGTTATTAGACAATTTAATGCAGGAAGGGCGTTCGGTCCTCGTTTTTTCACAATTTACGTCCATGTTGAAATTGATCGAGGAGAAATTAATCGCACGCAAATACGCATACCTAAAACTCACCGGTCAAACACAAAACCGACAAGCGCTTGTGCGCCGTTTTCAAGACGGCGAGGCCCCTATTTTTCTTATCAGCTTAAAGGCGGGGGGCACGGGTTTAAATTTGACCCGTGCAGACACTGTGATTCTCTATGATCCCTGGTGGAATCCTGCGGTCCAAAATCAAGCCACCGATCGCAGCCATCGTATTGGTCAGGAGAATCCTGTCTTTGTTTACAAACTGATTACAGCCGGCACAGTGGAAGAGGCGATTTTAGCGATTCAAGAAAAGAAGAAGGCGCTGTTTGATGGGCTGTTATCGGATAAAGCGGAAGGAGGGGTAGGATTGACGGATGCGGATATAGAGCTGTTTTTTATGCCGTTATAAACCCACACCCCGTTCTCATGGCATTTTGATTATAAATCCAAATGCAGCTGCGTTTTTTAGTTTCGTCGCTGTTAATCTTAGCATCGGTAGCACTGAAAAAAGTGTGTTTCCGGTTCATAGTCCTGAAGACGCATCGCGCGCAGCTTGCAAATACTGAACATGAAATGTACCCACTTTCTCGCGCAATGCATCAACCGAACCATCATTGATGATCTTATCATCGGCGATAGCTTGCCGCTTGTCTTCATCGTTATGC
>DNVL01000221.1 GCA_003507515.1 Legionella sp. | reverse complement strand
TCAATGGTTTTTCACCTAGCGGGGTGGTTTGTGCCCAATGGGGTGCCTTTTCATCCTGAACGACAATAGCAGACACATTGGCATAGGCGTGCCCATCCCTACAAAACAAATCATGCAAGGTGAAATAAGAGCATTGCCAACCCAGTGCTGTAGCGCGTTGAATCATCGCCACAGTGGAATCTTTTACAGGATTTATGGTCGACAATGGATCCATCAAAATAGACAGGTTCATCAGGCACCTCGTATCGCGGCTATTTCTCGGGCAGCCGCTAATGCGGCCAATCGCGCAATCACGCCATAAACATAGTACTGATTTGTAGCGTTTGCAGCATCCAATGTTATAGTGGGAGCAAGGCATGATTCTTCAAAGGGCAACGGTATAAAATGCATGCCTGGCGCATTGAGATTCTCGTCTGGACCTCTGCCTTGATGCACGCGATAAAAACCACCCACGACGCATGCACCAATCATATATAAAACAGGCTCAGCGACCGCTCCATCTGGCATGGTTTCAAAGCTATACACCCCTTCTTGAATAATCAATCGGTTCAATTTTTGATGCCCTTTCGTGCTTGACATATTCGTTCGCTGTTTTCGATTAAGGCTCAGCAATTGCGCACCATCATGCACCATCATCACGCCCATTCCATAGGTCCCATTGTCCGCTTTGACCACCACAAAGGGTTTGTCTTCAACGCCATACTCCACGTATTTTTTTCGGATTTCCGCTAAGAGCTCATCTACCACCAAAGCCAAGGCATCTAGTCCGGTTTGCGCCATAAAATCAACACCATCCAAGGTCTTAAAGAGAGGCGTTACTAACCAAGCATCCAGATGAACCAACGCTGAAAATTCCTGGGCGACTTCTGAGAAAAACTGGAAATGATCTGACTTAAGCCTGGATGACCATCCCAATTGCATGGGAGGCTGCGTGTTATCTTGAAGCCCTTTTAAAATGTCAGGAATACCAGATGACAAGTCATTGTTTAGCAGAACAAAACAAGGTTCGAAACCATCCAGCACCAATCGATCGTCTCGCCGCAACAGCGGCTCCATGCGCAGCACATTCCCTGAGTCAATCAACATGCGATCAACTGGAGCCGTCAGTGTTGAGTCTAAACTACCGAAACGAACCGTGAATCCGGCTTGACTAAAGATGTCACGCAACACATCCAGGCTTTGAAAGTAGTATTGGTTACGTGTATGGCTCTCCGGAAGCATAAGGATGTTGATGTACTGATTCGCCCTTTCCTTCATGACCGCTTGGGCCGCTTGAACACAGCCTGGCAAGAATTCACGGTTTAAATTGTTATATCCTGCCGGAAATAAATTAGTATCCACCGGTGCTATTTTAAAACCCGCATGACGTAAATCGACGGATGATGTAATGGAGGGAGAAGACTGGATCCACTGCTTGCGAAACCAATCTTCGATGATGGCCTCGTGATCTATAATGGCTGCTTCGATGGGGTGCAAAGTACACGCATGCTCTGCTGTCAACTGCGGGATAGAGGTCTTAATGCTTGGCATGCTGGCTCTTCAATAACGAATGAATACGTTGATAGTAGCGTAGGTCATGGCGTACCGCAATTTTCCAATGGAACTTAAGTTATGATAAGCTGCTGCTTTAAATCGTACGCCAGAGAACAGATCACATGCTCACTGAACTCGCTAGCCAGTACAGCACTCAAATTCAAACCGGTTATTACTTAATCATGCTGGTCAATGCTGTTTTGCATCTGATCTTTGCCGGCGCCGTTGCTCGCGACGCAGGACAATTGTATAAACTCGGCGGTCGACCCGCCTTGGTGTCGGGCCCAACCTGGGCATTTGCCACGCTTATCGGTGGCGTTCTGACAGCAACTATTTATTGGTTTATCCACCATTCCACCCTGACACGACCAACCTTTCGAGAGGCAAAGCATGACAGACTTTAAAACCAATAAAATCAATTGTACACGAATTTAAAAAACTGTTGAGGATTAACCGTCTTCGCGCGGCTCGCAAAGACGGGGGGACTACGATGTACTGAATGCTTTATTCGACTGAGAATACCCCCTGCAATTCTTGCAAATGGGTATTGACGAACGTTTGCCCTAAGCCCCGTACGGAGGCCAAGTCGGCAACCGATTTAAAGCCATCATGCGCCTCACGGTAACTCACAATGGCTTCAGCACGCTTTTTCCCAATCCCTTTAAACGATCCAGTTAATGCTTGTGCATCCGCCTTGTTTAAGTTGATTTTATTTAAAGGCAGGGCCACAGACGTTTCTGCCAAAACTTTTGCGTCTTGTGCAAAGGATGGTGTGGGAACGGATAACACAGCGAATGACAATACAACAGCAAACATGGTTGCTTTCATAACAATCTCCTTGATTGATTGGACTTTATTGCTCTTGTTACCACAAGAGTGTTGGAAGTATCTCAAAAGTTGTTTGTAAAGTCTATTGCTGCAGCATGCAAGAGGCGTTATCCTTACCAACCCTATTGAATTTGAATTATTAATCCCATGGATAACGTTTATAGACCGCAGTGCGTTGAAGAACAAGCACAACAATATTGGATCAAAAAACAGTCTTTCAATGTCACTGAAGACTTGAATAAAGAAAAGTTTTACTGCCTCTCCATGTTCCCCTACCCCAGCGGGTCGTTGCACATGGGGCATGTACGCAATTACACATTAGGTGACGTCATTGCACGTTACCAGCGCGCATTAGGAAAAAATGTCCTTCAGCCTATCGGTTGGGATGCATTTGGCCTTCCCGCTGAAAATGCGGCCATAAAGCACGGCATCCCCCCAGCTGAATGGACCAAAAAGAACATCGCCGCCATGAAAACGCAATTTTTGCGACTCGGCAACGCGTACGATTGGCGTCGCGAAATCACCACGTGCGATCCTTGCTACTACCGTTGGGAACAGTGGTTTTTTATTCGACTCTATGAAAAAGGCCTGGTCTATAAGAAAAATGCCGTGGTCAATTGGGATCCTGTTGATCAAACGGTTTTAGCCAATGAACAGGTCGTCGATGGCCGTGGATGGCGTTCTGGTGCCCTGGTGGAACGCAAAGAAATTTCACAGTGGTTTATCAAGATCACAGCCTATGCTGATGAATTATTACGCGATTTAGACACACTCGATGGCTGGCCGGCGCAAGTCAAACAGATGCAACGCAACTGGATTGGGCGCTCAGAAGGCTGCGAAATATTCTTTAAAGTAGAGGGTTTTTCAAAGCGGCTTAAAATTTATACCACTCGTCCCGATACATTGATGGGGGCCACCTACTTAGCAGTGGCGCCTGATCATCCCCTTGCAAAGCATGCAGCCCAAAATAACACCGATGTTCAAATTTTTCTAGACAGCTGCCAAGGTGTGAAAATGGCTGAAGCAGACATTGCTACCATGGAAAAACGCGGCATAGATACTGGCATGAAGGCCACGCACCCCATCACAGGTGCCGATGTGCCCGTTTGGATTGCTAATTTTGTCCTCATGCAATATGGGTCAGGCGCCATCATGAGTGTTCCCGCGCACGATCAGCGCGATTGGGAATTTTCTAAAAAATACAATTTAC
>DNVL01000205.1 GCA_003507515.1 Legionella sp. | reverse complement strand
GCTGCGCCTCGCCACCGGAAAGCGTTGTCGCACTTTGACCTAACCGAATATAGGACAGTCCTACATCCATCATCGTCTGGCACTTGCGTGCCAACACCGGAATCGGTGCAAAAAACGTGCTCGCATCTTCAACCGTCATGTCTAACACTTCATGAATCGTCTTGCCTTTGTATTGTATGTCCAAGGTCTCCCGATTGTAGCGCTTGCCTTTGCACACATCACACGAAACATAAATATCGGGTAAAAAATGCATTTCTACTTTGATAAGGCCATCGCCCTGGCATGCCTCACAGCGCCCGCCTCGCACGTTAAAGCTAAATCGGCCTGGTTTATAGCCCCGTGCACGCGACTCAGGCGTGTTCGCAAATAAATCACGAATGGGGGTAAACAAACCGGTATACGTGGCTGGATTTGAACGTGGTGTGCGCCCGATAGGGCTTTGATCGATATCAATGACTTTATCGCACATCGCAAGCCCCGTGATGGCTGTTATTTGGCCTGGCATATGCAAGCGTGCGCGATTGAGTGCGTGGGCTGCCAGTGGGTATAAGGTGTCTTTGATCAAGCTCGATTTGCCTGAACCCGATACGCCCGTCACGCACGTCATGAGGCCTAAGGGGATCTTGACGTCCACTGCGTGCAAATTATTGCACGTCACCCCCAAGAGGTTAATCACGCGCTGTTCCTCAAACGGCTTACGTGACGTGGGCACGGCGATGGATTGTTTGCCAGACAGGTATTGGCCTGTGAGTGAGTCTGGATGTTGCATGATCATATCAGGCGTTCCACAGGCCACCATTTGCCCCCCATGCACGCCTGCACCAGGCCCCACATCCAGCACGTAATCAGCGGCCAGAATCGCATCTTCATCGTGCTCAACCACGATGACCGTATTGCCTAAATCACGCAAATGCACCAGTGTTTTCAACAGCCGGGCATTGTCACGTTGATGCAACCCAATGGACGGCTCATCCAGAATGTACATCACGCCGACGAGTCCTGAGCCGATTTGACTGGCCAACCGAATGCGCTGCGCCTCACCCCCCGAGAGTGTTTCTGCACTGCGAGACAACGACAAATAATCTAACCCAACATTGACCAAAAAGCCCAAACGCTCAACGATTTCTTTGTTTATTTTGGACGCAATTTCGCCGCGATTCCCCGGCAAGGTCAACTGTTTAAAAAAAGCATACACCTGCTCAATGGAATAGGCCGTTAACTCGGATATGTTTTTATTTTCAATGAACACGTGACGCGCCGATTCCCGCAACCGCGCGCCTTTACAGGTCTGGCACGGGCGTATTGATAAATAATTCGAAAGCTCCTCACGGACCATGGCAGAGTCCGACTCACGGTATCGGCGTTGCATGTTGTTGAGCACCCCTTCAAACGCATGTTTTTTTACAATAAAATGGCCATTTGGGCGCTGGTATTGAAAATCAATGAGCGTATCCCCACTGCCATACAAAACAACCGCCTGTATAGTCTTCGGTAAATCACAAAACGGCACGTCAATTGAAAACTGATAATGATTCGCTAGCGATTCCAGTAAGGCGAAATAATATTGAGAACGTTTATCCCACCCCCGAATGGCGCCATGGGCTAAACTGAGCGTCGCATCATGCACCACGCGATCGGGATCAAAGAATTGATCCACTCCCAATCCATCACACGTACCACACGCGCCCATCGGGTTATTGAAGGAAAAGAGGCGAGGCTCTAATTCACTCAAACTATAACCACACTGTGTGCACGCAAAATGGGAGGAAAACAAGAGGTCAGGAAAGGCCCCGTCCATCGACACAACACTCACCAAGCCCTCGCCTAATTGGAGGGCATTTTCAAAGGACTCACTCAATCGCTGCGTGATATCCGCACGCACTTTAAATCGATCAACCACCACGTCAATGCTGTGCTTTTTGCGCAAGGCTAGTGGCGGCGGGGAATCCAGATCGCATAATTCCCCATCAATCCGTGCGCGTACATATCCTTTCGCCTGTAACTGCTGCAACAACTGCACATGCTCGCCCCGGCGGTCACGCACCACAGGCGCCAGAATCATCGCCCGACTATCTGCTGGCAAACTCAATACCTGATCGACCATTTGACTAATGGTTTGCGCATGCAAATCCACCCCGTGTTGCGGACAACGCGGTTCCCCCACTCGCGCAAACAACAAGCGTAAATAATCATAGGTTTCAGTGATGGTACCCACCGTTGAACGCGGATTATGGGACGTCGCTTTTTGCTCAATGGAAATGGCGGGCGACAAGCCTTCAATTGAATCCACATCCGGCTTTTCCATCATCGATAAAAATTGCCGAGCATAAGCCGACAACGATTCCACATAACGCCGCTGGCCCTCTGCATACAATGTATCAAAGGCCAATGATGATTTTCCTGAGCCCGAAAGGCCTGTGATGACCGTTAATTGGTTACGTGGCAAATCCACATTGATATTTTTTAAATTATGCGTTCTTGCGCCACGAATGCGGATGGTTTGAATGGGATGCATCATGATGAGGTCTTATTCAATAGAGATAATCGATAGATACAGTTTAGCCTATTTATAATAGAAACAATAACGCCACCATTCACCTTGATGAACGCGTATCCGTGTGAACAGATCTCGTCTTGAAATACTTTGATAGGAAAAGCAAGAGAGAACTATGCCCACTGCAACCATTGCAGTCGCCACAATTCATATAGAAATATTTGATTATCATCATTCCCCAAAAAGGCCAATAACACACCCTGATTGAGTAACCGATGATTGGCAACCTGTTGAACCAATGCAGCGGATACACCTGTAATGTCCCACGGGCACCCATTCACAAACAAGTGCTGTCCGTCATCTTGATAAGCCATGCGACAACAGGCATCACGCAAGAGGCCAGCACTATTTGACAATGCAGCGATAAACGCTTGCCGATTGCCCGCTTCTTCATCCGTTAACGGTTCAGGCAAGTCCTGCTCTGCCTGCTGATCAAGGCGCGTTGCAAACCGTCCAAACCAGTCTTTCATGTGTTGTTCATCATTTAACATGCGCTGCATCAGATGGCGGGCATTGAGCCATGCGTCTGTAGGAATGGCTGATGTAGCCGTCAAATCCGCCCAATTGGGATCAGAGTAGAGTCCTGTATTTGTTGTTGTTTCTGATAAATAATCACCAAAACTATCCCACAACTCCTGCCCTTGATAACTGCGAAAACCAAAGGAATACGTCATGCAATCGTCCGACAACGACACGCCGTGGTGGCCCACATGCGGCGGAAGATATAACATGTCACCAGGCTCCAGGATATACTCCTCCTCCACCTCAAACTGCGCCATGATGCGCAAATCCACATCCGTTAAATAATTATCTGTGTTGCAACCTTGGGTGGTGAGCGACCATTTTCGGCGTCCTTCTGCTTGGTATAAAAACACGTCATAATGATCATAGTGAGGCCCAACGCTGCCGTGTTTCACGGCATAACTAATCATCACATCATCCACGCGCCATTGCGGAATAAAATCAAAATGATCGAGCAGCGCCGTGACTTGGGGCACGACTCTATCCACGCCTTGCACCAGCAACGTCCAATGCGTTTCAGGCAAGTGTTCAAAATCTGCATCCACCCATGGGCCTGTTTTTAATCGCCAAAAAGGGGCTATAGATGGCGTCTCAAACACCATCCGGCTTTCAATGCCCTCCTCTAAAGCAAGGCCTGCCAATTCATCCGCCGTGAGTGGATTGATAAAATCAGGCAATGCCTGTCGAATCACCCATGGCTTTTTTTGCCAATAGTCTCTTAAAAAGGTTTGAACATCGATCGATTGAAAATGAACCATTGTATTGTTAACTCACTTGACATTGTTGCGCCCACACCCGCAACATGGCGTTGCCTTTTGATGGCCGTGAAGACGTGACATCACGCACTTCAACACCATAATTTTCTTGATTCAATCCCAACAGCACTGGACCCAACAGGGGGGATGGCAAACCCTGCGTATCACTTAATGGAAAAATCCGCACTTCTTTTGCCACGCGCGCCAACTCTCGTATCATCGCCAGTGACGTGTCGACGGTTTGGGCATCCGTCAATACAGCATACGGACATAACGCAAGATCAAAGGTAAAATCATCGAACGGAAGCGCTTCATGTGAGGCTTCTTCCAAAGCACGCAGTGCATCGCTGTATTCTAATATATGACCCTTCAAATCATCCGGCGACAATCCAAACATCTCCTGATACTCATCCCTTTGCATTGCATTCCTCCGTTTGTTCTTCACAACGTACCCTGAGCCAGGTATAGTTTACCCTATTTGGTTTATCAACAGGAAGTCGTTTTATGACCCGAGCCTTGCAACACCAATTGGGCGAAACCCATGACATGCTTCGCGACAGCGTGTATCAATTCGCACGCCGCGAAATAGCCCCCATTGCGGCTCAAATTGACCACGACAATGCATTCCCCNNATGGATCTGTGGCGCAAGATGGGCGATCTGGGTGTGCTGGGCATCACGGTGTCCGAAGAATACGGCGGCGCCAACATGGGCTACTTAGCGCATGTGATTGCGATGGAGGAGATTTCCCGTGCATCAGCCGCTGTTGGCTTGAGTTATGGTGCGCATTCTAATTTATGTGTGAATCAACTGTATTTAAACGGCTCCACTGAACAAAAAAAACGTTACTTGCCGAAACTTATCCAGGGCGAGCATGTGGGTGCATTGGCAATGAGTGAAGCCAATGCAGGCTCTGATGTGGTCAGCATGCAATTGCAAGCGCGTCAACAAGGGGACCGTTTTATTTTAAATGGCACCAAAATGTGGATCACCAATGGCCCGGAAGCGGATGTGCTGGTCGTTTATGCCAAAACCGATCAACAAGCGGCAAGCCGTGGGATCAGTGCGTTTATCATTGAGAAACATCTTGCAGGCTTTCGCACGGCGCAAAAGCTGGACAAACTCGGCATGCGCGGTTCAAACACCTGTGAACTGGTGTTTGAAGATTGCGAAGTGCCGGCTGAAAATCTGTTAGGCGAGCTCCATCAAGGGGTCAATATACTAATGAGTGGACTGGATTACGAGCGCACCGTGCTTGCCGCGGGCCCCGTGGGCATCATGCAAGCCTGTTTAGATGTGGTTCTCCCCTATGTGCATGAACGCCAGCAATTTGACAAACCCATCGGTGAATTTCAATTTATTCAAGGCAAATTGGCCGACATGTATACCGAGTTAAACGCATCACGTGCTTATCTATACGCGGTCGCGCGTGCATGCGACAGTCAATTGGTCAGTCGAAAAGATGCCGCCAGCGTCATTTTATACGCGGCAGAAAAAGCCACTCAGATGGCGTTGCAAGCGATTCAGATATTGGGCGGCAATGGCTACATCAATGAATACCCGACTGGACGGCTGCTACGCGACGCAAAATTATATGAAATTGGAGCGGGCACCTCAGAAATACGGCGCATGCTCATTGGACGCGAACTCTTTAAGGATCACGCATGAACGACGAAGACATTGTTATTGTTGCCGCAAAGCGAACCCCAGCAGGAGCGATGCTAGGCCATTTATCCACGCTAACCGCACCTGAATTAGGCGCGATTGCTCACCGTGCCGCCATTCAACAAGCTGGCATTTCGCCAGCCTGCATTGATGACGTCATCAGCGGCTGCGTCTTGCAAGCCGGCATTGGGCAAGCACCAGCTCGACAAGCCGCCATCAAAGCCGATATTCCTCTATCTGCTGGTGCGACCACCTTGAATAAAATGTGTGGTTCCGGCATGAAAGCCGTCATGCTGGCACACGATATGATCAAAGCAGGTTCCGCTCAAGTGGTGCTCGCAGGCGGCATGGAAAGCATGAGCAATGCCCCTTATTTATTAGGCAAGGCACGTGCAGGCTATCGACTAGGCCACGGTGAATTAAAAGACCACATGCTGCTGGATGGATTAGAAGACATTTACGAACCCGGTAAATCCATGGGATGTTTTGCCGACGCCACAGCCCTTCAATTCAATATAACGCGTGAACAACAAGATGACTACGCCATCCAATCCATGACTCGAGCATTGGCCGCGCAGAAAAGTGGCGCGTTTAACGACGCACTCGTTCCTATTAATGTATCAAGCCGAAAAGGCGACACCCTCATCGACTCAGACGAAGGCCCAAGTGCTGAAAAATTGGCTAAAATAAAGACACTAAAACCCGCGTTCACGCCAGACGGAACCGTCACCGCGGCCAATTCAAGTTCTATCGCCGATGGGGCCGCAAGCCTTGTTTTAATGACGGCCGCCAATGCACGCGCACGCGGGTTAAAACCGCTCGCCCGAATCGTCGCACACGCGACGCACGCAGCAGCCCCCCAATGGTTTACCACGGCACCCATTGCAGCCATCGAAAAAGTATTGATGAAAGCCGGTTGGACGACGGATGAGGTTGATCTCTATGAAATCAACGAAGCGTTTGCAGTCGTCACCATGGTGGCCATCGCCGAGCTAGAACTGAACCCTGAAAAGGTGAACATCCATGGCGGCGCCTGTGCCCTAGGCCACCCCATTGGCGCATCGGGCGCACGCATTATTGTGAGCTTGATCTATGCGCTTCAACAACAGAAAAAAAATCGAGGCGTTGCGGCCCTTTGCATTGGTGGGGGGGAAGCCACCGCCATCGCCATTGAGGTCATTCATGCTTAAACAATCCATCATATACCTCGTGATCAGTATCCTGCTTGTGCTCTTTGCAGAATATGCACATGCCCTTATTGTTTATATTGTCATGTTTTACACCTATGTGATGATTCAATTAACCCCCATATTCAATGCAGGCTCCTCGGGTATCTTGTTTCGAAAGATCATTGTCCTCACGCTGTTGCCTGTCATTATCGTTGGCATTCCAGCGCTCATTTACCGAGCAATCAAGGGACGAGACATGCCTTATTTCTTTGAAAGCGTTTGGTTTTTGTGGCTAATTATTGTGCTGAGCAAGGTCGTGGTCCGGTAGGTTGAAGCGTATAGCCATATTAAGATAATATGTATTTTCATACTCGTAAGGACCGTCCATGGCAAAAATATTGAGTCAACTCAATCCCGCCAGCAGTGAATTTAAAACCAATCGGGCCGCTATGCAGGTATTGGTGAGCCAGCTAGTGGACACAGTCGCGAACATTGCCTTAGGCGGCGATGAGAAAGCGCGCGCGCGGCACCGAGAGCACGGGAAATTACTGCCGCGCGAACGCTTGCAGCAGTTGCTAGACCCAGGCAGTCCGTTTTTAGAGTTATCGCAATTGGCCGCCTACCAAGTCTATTCAGATCCCCTGCCTGCCGCGGGTTTAATTACAGGCATTGGTCGGGTTTCAGGCCAAGACTGCATGATAGTCATCAATGATGCCACGGTCAAAGGCGGCACGTATTACCCACTGACCGTCAAAAAACATTTGCGCGCACAAGACATTGCACAAGACAATCATTTGCCTTGCATTTATCTCGTCGATTCCGGTGGTGCGTTTCTACCCATGCAAGATGAAGTATTCCCCGATCGCGATCATTTTGGGCGTATTTTTTATAACCAAGCGAATTTATCCGCTCAAAACATTCCACAAATTGCCGTGGTGATTGGCTCATGCACGGCGGGTGGCGCTTATGTGCCCGCGATGGCCGATGAATCCATTATGGTGGCGAAACAAGCCACTATTTTTTTAGGTGGGCCTCCGCTCGTGAAAGCAGCCACGGGCGAAGTCATTAGCGCTGAAGCACTCGGTGGTGCGGACGTGCATTGCCGCCAGTCGGGTGTTGCTGATCATTATGCTGAAGATGACGCACATGCGCTGGCCATCGCGCGCCAAGTGGTGAGCCATTTAAATCGGCGCAAACCTGAAAGCATCGCACGCATTGCGAGTCGCGAGCCTGCGTATGACGTTCAAGAATTAAATGGTGTCATTCCAACGGATGCACGAAAACCCTTTGATATCCGTGAAATCATCGCACGCCTTGTGGACGGCTCTGAATTTGACGAGTTCAAAGCACTCTACGGGACCACACTGGTTTGTGGGTTTGCGCATCTATACGGTTATCCCATTGGAATCATTGCCAACAATGGCATTTTATTTGGCGAGAGTGCGTTAAAAGGCGCGCACTTTATCGAGCTCTGCACGCAACGCAATATCCCATTGATTTTTTTACAAAATATCACAGGCTTCATGGTCGGCAGTAAATATGAAGCCGCCGGCATTGCCAAGCATGGCGCCAAAATGGTGATGGCCGTTGCCAATGCGCGCGTGCCTAAATTCACCGTCATTGTGGGCGGCAGTTTTGGGGCGGGAAATTACGCCATGTGTGGGCGCGCTTATGCGCCGCGTTTTTTATGGGTTTGGCCCAATGCGCGGATCTCCGTCATGGGGGGCGATCAAGCGGCCAATGTGCTAGCCCAAGTCACGCGTGATAAACACACCAAACAAGGCTCCACCTGGTCGGCTCATGATGAAGAACAATTCAAAGCCAACCTACGTGAGCAATATGAAACGCAAGGCAATCCCTATTACGCCAGTGCGAGATTATGGGATGATGGCGTGATAGCCCCCCATGACACCCGTAAAGTATTAGGCTTAAGCCTGGAAGCAGCACTCCATGCGCCGAGTGAACCCACCCATTTTGGTGTGTTTCGAATGTAAGGATAACCCAATGACTGGACTATTAAGCGAGCGGCAAGGGCACGTACACCTCATCACATTAAACCGTGTTGACAAGCACAATGCCTTTGATGATGGATTGCTAGCCCACCTGCAAACGCTGCTCGACAGCGTCATAGCAGATCCACTAGTCCGCGTCATTGTGCTGAAAGCCAATGGCAAACATTTCTCAGCCGGCGCTGACGTTTCATGGATGCAACGCATGGCCCAATTTAGTGAGGCCGAGAATCTGGCCGATGCCCAGGTGTTGGCACGCGTCATGTATACGATCCATCAATGCCCAAAACCCACCATTGCCATGGTGCATGGTGCGGCATTTGGTGGCGGTGCTGGGCTGGTGGCCGCCTGTGACATCGCCATTGCCGCGCACACTGCACGCTTTTGCTTTTCAGAAGTGAAATTAGGCTTAATCCCTGCGGTCATTAGTCCATATGTCATTCAAGCCATTGGCGAAAAAGCCGCGACCTGGTTGTTCATGAGCGCTGAAGTCATTGAAGCCCAACGTGCGTGTGAACTGCAATTAGTGCAACATTGCGTGCCAGACGACGAACTGTTGGCCTACACGCTTTGTTATGCAGAACAGATGGCACAGCTAGCGCCGCTTGCGGTTCGTGCGTCCAAGGCACTGGTGCGCGAGGTGTCAGGGCTTCCTATCAATAAGACATTGCAACACATGACGGCCACCCTCATTGCACGCCAACGCACATCGGTTGAAGGCCAGCAGGGTTTGCAGGCTTTTCTGAAAAAGGAAACTCCCAGATGGAACTAACCTATGTTTAACAAAATCCTCATTGCAAACCGCGGTGAAATCGCATGCCGTATCATCAAGACGGCACGCCGTTTAGGGGTTCTGTCCGTCGCCATTTACTCATCTGCTGACCGCGACAGCTTGCACGTGTCATTGGCAGACATGGCCTTTTGCGTCGGTGAGCCCGCGGCGCGTGATAGCTATTTAAATATAGAGGCCATTATTGCAATAGCCGTTGCCTGTAGCGCTGAGGCCATTCATCCAGGCTATGGTTTTTTATCTGAAAACCCCGCCCTGGCACGCGCGTGTGCAGCATCCGGCATTGTCTTTATTGGCCCATCCGTTGCGGCATTGGAGGCTATGGGTTCGAAGCAATTGGCGAAGCAAATGCTGGAAAAAACCGACGTACCCCTTACGCCGGGTTATCATGGGCTTGATCAAACGGATGCACGCTTACTCCAAGAATCTGAGCAATTAGGCTTCCCTGTCTTGCTCAAAGCTGCCAGCGGTGGCGGCGGAAAAGGCATGCGGGCCGTCCACCATGCGGATGAATTTGCCGAGGCCCTTGCGGGCGCCCGCCGTGAAGCCATCGCCTATTTTGCCGATGACACAATGCTGATTGAAAAACTCATCCCGGCACCTCGTCACATTGAAATGCAAATCATGGCCGATAACCATGGCCACATGGTCCACCTGTTTGAGCGCGATTGTTCTATTCAACGCCGGCATCAAAAGATCATCGAAGAAGCACCGGCTGCTCATTTATCCGAGCCTCTGCGTGAGCAATTGGCGAAGGCTGCCATAGCGGTTGCCCGCGCCATTGATTATAGAGGTGCTGGAACCATTGAGTTTTTAGTCGACGATGCGGCGCATTTTTATTTCATGGAAATGAACACTCGACTCCAAGTGGAGCACCCTGTCACTGAAATGATCACAGGGCTTGATTTGGTCGAATGGCAATTGCGCATTGCAGCCAATGAACCGCTACCCCGCCTTCAATCCCAAATAGAAGCCCATGGGCATGCCATTGAGTGTCGCATTTACGCAGAAGACCCACGCCACGACTTCCTCCCATCGGTCGGTCAATTGCACTTTCTCAGCGAGCCCGTTGGCGAAGGCGTTCGTATAGACTCAGGCGTCACGGCGCACGCAGAAGTCAGTATGCATTATGATCCGATGATTGCAAAACTCATCACGTGGGGTGACACCCGCATGCAAGCACGCAGCCGCATGCTCAATGCATTAAATCATTACCACATTGGTGGCGTTAAAACCAATATCCCCTTTCTACAAGCCATCCTCAAACACCCCCGATTTATCAACGATCAATTAAACATCGATTTTTTAACAGAAGAACCCATTGAGATAAGCACGCCCCTTCCGCGTGTGGCATTGATCATGGCCGCCTGTATAGACTACCTAGCTCTGGCATCGCCTCAACACGACGACTTACGCTCAGACACGTTTGCCTGGCAAATGCATTTGCATAGCCATTGGTCTGCACACTACAATATCCAAGGTGATGCGTTTGCTATTCAGGTATGGCCTCGCAATGCCCATCAGGTTGCCTTTGAAATAGATGGGATTACCACAGAATGGCGCATCAAGACAACAGGCAACCAACTGACGATAGACGATGGCATGCAACGCCTTCATGCCGTAATAGAAGAGCACCAGGATCAGACCATAGTCTATACCGAGTCAGAACCTGTGATCGTGTCACGTCGTGATCATCGACAGACCGCCATCGATCATGCGACCTCCGGCGGTCAACTCACCGCCCCCATGCCGGGCACAGTCGTGGCTATTCTTAAACAAATCGGGGACTCTATTAAAGCCGGCGAGGCCTTGATGGTACTAGAAGCCATGAAAATGGAACATGCGATTCATGCACCAACAGATGGGGTAGTTAAGGATATTTTTTATGACTTGGGTGCCCAAGTGATGGAGGGCGCGCAATTGGTTGCTTTAGAGAAAACGCCAATATGAACTATCCTTCGCATGTCACAATGATTGAAGTGGGGCCGCGTGATGGGTTGCAGAATGAGGCATCCTTCGTGCCCACCAAAAGTAAAATAGAACTCATCAACGCGCTAGCGCAAAGCGGGTTGCAACACATTGAAGTGACCAGTTTTGTCTCATCAAAATCAGTCCCCCAATTGGCCGACGGCGAATCGGTTTTTCAAGCCATTGACAAACCTACGAACGTCCATTTTTCAGCACTGGTACCAAACGAGCGCGGCATGCAAAAAGCACTGGCCGCGGGCGTGAAAGAAATCGCCATTTTCACAGCCGCCAGTGAACAATTCAATCAACGCAACATCAACTGCTCCATTACCGAAAGCATTGCACGCTTTTCGCCCGTCATGGCCATGGCAAAAGCCCACAGTATTCGTGTACGAGGTTATATCTCCTGCGCATTGGGCTGTCCCTATGAAGGCGACATCGATCCCAAACAAGTCTTGAAAGTCGCCCACCAACTATTAACACTCGGCGCGACTGAAATCAGCCTAGGTGATACCATCGGCGTAGGCACACCCAAGCAAACCCAAACCCTCATCAACACTCTCAAATCCACCCTGCCCTTATCCAACATTGCTATGCATTTTCACGATACCTACGGACAAGCCATTGCCAATATTTATGCCTCCCTTGCGTGCGGGATCAACCGATTTGACAGTTCTGTTGCAGGACTCGGCGGCTGCCCTTATGCCCAAGGTG
>DNVL01000273.1 GCA_003507515.1 Legionella sp. | reverse complement strand
TCAAATAATGCAAACATCGCAACCGGCTGGCCAGCAAGTGTACCGATATAAACATCATCCTTTATGAGGTTCATCACACCTTCACGATATTCTACGCCCTTATTGCGTATATACCCCCATTCACTCTCGGCCCATCTGGCCGTGGCTGGAAGATGTTCCATGCAATCCGTGAGCCTTGTGAACGTCAGTTCGTGTTTAATCAATGAACTCGAAATCAATAGCATTGCTGACCCTCAATAATTAATAAACAATCATGGCTTGTGAACGTACAACGCCTCGGCGACCATATTCACAAACAGCCAATGAACCCAATCCAATCAACGCACCCAATACATAATAATACGCAGGGGCTGTAAAGTTACCGGTCTTATTCACCAACCACATCAAAACCAACGGCGTCGTGCTACCAAACAATGAAATACCAATATGGAATGCCACACCAAAGCCACTGTATCGACAGGCCTCGGGAAACAACTCCACCATGTACGCGTTCATTGGTGCGAACGCTGTAGCAATGAACACTGACATTAAAACCATCCCCAACGTAACCAGGGCTGAACTGCCAGAGGCGAGCAAATAAAACACGGGGAAACTGAAACAAAGCATCAATACAATCCCGATAGTCATCACACGAAAATGCCCCACCTTGTCAGCCCAAATGGCCATAAACGGCTCAAGCACTGCATCAACAGCTAACGCCAATGTAGTCATTAAAGTCGCTGAGCTTAATAAAAAATTGAAATAACTGTGCAGGTAGCTGGCGGTAAAAACGTACGTACCGAATGTCATGATCCCTATCAGCCATCCGAGGCCAATCACACCCACAACGGCATAGGGCACCTCTTTAACTGCCGCAAGAAATGGGCGTTTTGGTTTTTCGTCAGCATGAATTTGTTGATATACCGGTGTTTCATACACGTTCATACGGAAATAGAAAATCACAAGCCCCGCAGCCAACGCTAATGCAAAGCCTATGCGCCAACCCCAATCAGGCATAAAGGAGGCCGTAAACAAGGCTGCCGCTAATCCTGCAAAAATAACGCCAGTGCTGTAAGCCGAGCTCGTTAAACAACCGTAAAATGCTTTTCGTCCAGGACTGGCATGTTCAACCAAAAACACAGCCGAACCTGTAAATTCAGAGCTAGCAACAAATCCCTGAAGCACGCGTAACAAGGTAATCAAAATGGGGGCCGCTAGTCCAATCGCCTTAAAACCTGGCAAGACACTGATCATCGACGTTGGAATGGCCATCGCCAAAATGCTCCATGTTAATGCACGCTTGCGGCCATAACGATCACCAATATAGCCAAATACAATAGAACCGATGGGGGCCAACAAATAGCCCACAGCAAAGACACCAAACACATGAAGTAGTGACGCGATAGGATTATCGTTTGGGAAATAAGTCAGCGCAATAATGGGGGCGAAATAACCGAAAATAGCAAAGTCATACCATTGCAATGCCGTTCCTGATATCCCCGCTAGTATCGCTCTTTTTGATGATGTAGAGGTCATAACAACTATTTACCCCACTTGAATTCTGTGAACCCGATTCTATCACAAATGCCCACATACTGGATTAATTCGAGATCGGTTGAGCAAAGGTAACTCAAACAACGAGATTTTGCTTGAATTATTACAAACATCAGGTATCTTACACAGGTGGATATTAAATGAGCCAAGTGACACAGCAATGGATATATTACTAATCCCCGGGGCTTTAGCAACGGCTAAATTTTGGCACAATCAAGAGCATCATTTTGAAAAGAAGGTGCGCATTCATCATGCGCCTGATCTTTCAGGCCAAACCATTGCCGAAATGGCTGAGAACATTTCCAATCATCTTCCAAAAAAATTCACATTGATTGCTTTCTCATTGGGTGGTTACGTGGCCTTGGAATTAATGCGCCAAATCCCTCATCAAATAGAGAAGCTAGTATTGATTAATGCCGGGGCAAGTGCCGTCTGCGAAAAAGGGCAGGTTGAACGCGAGCGCTCCCTGGATTTAATCAACAAAGGGAAGTTTGATTTTTTGGTCAATTTAATTTTCAAGAACTCCATTCATGATAAAAACAAACATCCTGAACTATTTCCCCTTCTTAAATCCATGGCGCACACTGTTGGTGCTGAGCGTTATATACAACAGTTAACCGCCATCCTAAATAAACCCGACCAAACAGATGTGTTAAAAGGCATTCAATGCCCTACCCTCTTGATGACCAGTCAAGAAGACAAGGTCATGCCGCCTGAGCGATCTGAGCATATGGCGGCACATATCAAAAACTCACAATTGGTTTATGTAGAAAATTGTGGTCATATGGCTCCACTGGAACAGCCCGACACCATCAATCGGATTTTGTCGGGCTGGTTGTAAGATGTACCGTTGTAAAGGATGTTGCTGTGCACAGTATCGACAAAGATGGATTGGTTTGCGTTAATTTAAATGATTACAATGAGCTATCGGACTCCATTCGTTTTCGTACCAAAATTGACTATTTAACCGAGCAGTACCACTGCCCCAAAGACATTTCAAATTTTTCGATCTCCATGCTGTTCCACGGAGGCCAGCGTTACTACATATCACCTCAGTTCGGAGTTTTATAGCGGTTGAAAAAA
>DNVL01000134.1 GCA_003507515.1 Legionella sp. | reverse complement strand
CAAGTCAGGCGATCACGCCTCATTGAAGCGCAGCTTCGCCAATGCACATCTCTTGAGCGTCAATTTCCCATAGAGACAGATATTCCGCCTATCGGTGGTTTTAGTCTCCTGGATCAAAATACATTGATTTACAGTGCCAACCGTTTTAAAAAATGGCCGTTTGGCACATGTTATTTTATTGAAGATAAAATAAATCCACCGAATCGTGCCTATTTAAAACTATGGGAGGCATTCATGCTGTTAGGACGGCATCCCAAATCAGGTGACACCGCGTTGGACTTGGGCGCATCGCCTGGCGGTTGGACATACGTCATGCAATCACTCGGCGCATCTGTTACGGCTGTTGATAAAGCATTATTGGAACCCAAGATTGCAGCATTACCGGGCGTGCAATTTTTACAGCAAAGTGCTTTTGCATTAGATCCAACCCTATTAGACCAAACCTATGATTGGGTTTTGTCAGACATTGCCTGCTATCCTGAGCGTGCTTTTGCGCTCATCATGAAGTGGATAGCTTCAGGCAGGGGCACACAATTGATTTTTACTATCAAATTGCAAGGGAAAATAGAGCCCGCTACCCTACAAAAATTTAAAGACATACCTCACTCCCGTATTTTAAATCTGTTTTATAATAAACACGAGGCCACGTTCTTTTATCCAGCGCCTGTAATGGATGTATCCCCTGAAGCAAGATAATGCGTAGCATTTGCATCATCAACCAAAATAAGCCGTCCGGATCCGTCAACGCCTTGTGCGAGACCACTGAATGTGCCTGTTGCCTGCGATACGGTAATGTATTGATGGTGTAGATAATCCATCGCTTGCCAGGCTGGGTGAAAGGACACAAATCCGTGGTTGATTAATTGTTCTATATGCTGTTCTATTTCAATGATGAGCTGAGCAATGACGATATTGCGATCATAACGCTGAGCGGTGATATCAAATAATGAACACCACGGTTTGTCGATCATGGGTTCATCATGCGCCGCTTCGTTTACATTTAACCCAACGCCTATCACCACATCGGTGGGGCCGCCAGGATGGGTTGAGATCACTTCAATTAAATTGCCTGATAATTTTCGGTTTTGCCAGAGCAGGTCATTCGGCCATTTGATAAGCACCTGATGCTCGCTTGAAATCGGTCTCAATGCGGCCCATATGGCCATGCTAACGACTAAACTGAATCCGGACAGCTGAGTGATGTCTGCGTTAATCTGTTGTCGAATGGATAAATAAATATTTTCTCCAAATGGCGAATGCCAATGCCTTCCAAATCGGCCGCGTCCTTGCGTTTGTGTTTCAGCGCAACAAACCTCGATTGCTTTCGTCCCCACCCGTTCTTTTATAAAACGATTGGTGGAATCAACGGTTGCAAGCAGGTGAAAATGAATGGGCAGGGTGCATGCATTGGCTGTCAAATGGTGTTGAATCGTGGTTTCATTCAGAGGGATTAGCATGCCATTCCCTCGAGCTGTGTATCATTCAATACACGGTAGCGAATCTCGGTTACGTCAGGATGATGGCAGAGGGCTCCACAGCAGGCAATATACGGTATAAATGAAACCATTTGCCAGGTTTGGTTATGGAGGGTATCCACGATTTCCTGGTGAGTTGATGGAAGAGCAGGGACATCAAATGCTTGGGTGGGGTAGGACAAGCCCAGTCCGCAGGCCTTAATGAAGGCTTCTTTCTGGGCCCACATGTGAAAAAAAGCCAGGGGTTTTAGCGCGTTTGCTGTATTGAGAAGCGCCCTGTTTTCGGTGTTTGAAAACATTTGATGGCCGATCCCTTCATACGGACGCGCTGAAAAAAACTCCAAATCGACCCCCAGCGGGTAGTCATAGCCAATGGCGAGCAGGGCCCACTCCTCTGAATGACTTAAATTAAAATGCAATGCCGGCTTGTTTACCAGCTGTGGTTTGCCGTATTGATTCAATTGAAACACCAGGTCGCGAGCAGGCACGTGACTGTAGCGAGCAAGAATCGCGCGTAATGTCGATCGAGCGACAGCGAAACGGCGTTGATGTTTTGCAAAATGATAACGTCCTGTGCGCGTTAGTTCATCTGGACTGAGTAAAGCGCGTGCGCCTGGGTATTCAGTGTGCAATGGGTACTGCCAGATGTCGATGCGTGTGGGTTGTAATGTGCAATCGTCTGCATTGAAGGACTTAAAACGACTGGTCATGATGCCCTATTTGTCATTTTGCGCACATTAACGCGGCGCCCTTTTAAGGTGCCGCGTTGAAAATATTGATACGCTTGTGTGGCGTGATTTTTATGAATGGCCACATAGGATTTAAGGGGCAATACGTTTATTTTTCCAATGGCGTCAGCGGGCAATCCACCATCTTGGGTTAATGCCCCTAAAATATCGCCTGCGCGTATTTTATCTTTCTTCCCGGAATCCAGGCATAAAGTGATCATGACAGGTGCGCTGGGCGGCTGGTTTGAATGCGTTAATTCAGCGATGTTTCCCCAAACAATGGGTTGTGCTTGCGTGTCTTCAATGGCACAAATGCGCATGCCATCAGCCGCTGTGGTTAAACTAATGGCCAGCCCTTTTTCTCCTGCACGCCCTGTACGTCCTATGCGATGAGTGTGTGTGTCGCGTTCAAAGGCCAATTCGTAATTGACAACCAATGGCAACTCTTTTATATCAAGCCCACGTGCCGCCACGTCCGTAGCAACTAAAATCGAACAACTTTCATGGCTGAATAGTATCATGGCCACATCGCGATCTATTTGTTCCAAGTCGCCATTTAATGCTGTTGCACTAAAGCCGGCTTGTTTTAGGAAATGGACCACTTCGGTCGTTTGTTGTTTTGTATTGCAAAAAATGAGCGTTGAGCGTGCATTGTGATGTTTTAAAAGAGATGTGAGCACGGTGAATTTATTGCAATCCGTGACTTGATAAAATCGTTGTTCAATGTCTAGCACATCGGGTGTGTGTTCGATAAATACTTCGGTTGGGTTCTGCATGAAGGCATACGACATGTGCTGGATGTCTTCTGGATACGTTGCAGAAAACAACAAGGTTTGCCTGTGTTTAGGGCAATGTTTAACCACCGATCGGATGGCCTCTAAAAACCCCATTTCTAACATTCTATCCGCCTCGTCCAGCACCAGCACGTTGAGCTGGCTTAAATCAAGAGAGGCTTTATCCAGGTGTTTTTGTACGCGCCCAGGTGTGCCCACAACAATGTGGGTGCCGTATTTGAGGGAGTCTAGTTGAGGTTTCATGGGCATGCCGCCAGATATGTTGACGACTTTAACATTCGCCATCAAGCGTGCGAGTTGACGTATCGCTTGACTGACTTGCTCGGCTAATTCACGGGTGGGGCATAATACCAGTGCTTGCGTGGAAAAAACGTCGAGCTTTAACCCGTTTAGAATCGTTAAACCAAAGGCGGCTGTTTTCCCACTGCCGGTATGAGCCTTTGCAATAACATCACTGCCGAGTAGCATCAGCGGCAAGCTTTGGGCTTGGATGGGCGTCATCTTCTCATAACCTAACGCCACCAGATTGGTTAGCAAGCTTTGATGCAATGGCAGTACTGAAAAAGAAAGGGAATCAGGGGCAGCGTTTGTTGTTGAATTAACGTTCATAATAGATAATTGTATTCTGATGTGGGAATTTAACGCACAGGATAACACATTGACAACGCCATCACCACACATCGCCTTACAGGCTACATGTGGTGAATGATGACTTAAATAATCACTTAATTCTCTTCGCGACAAGACATGCCGTAATGCNNAAAAGCGCCTGCGAAAAACAGTCCAAAGACAATAAAGGCGCCCAGGGCGATTCCACCGGAGATTTCTTTTGGCGTGACAGCAGTCATTTGAGACGTGCCATGATGCGAGCTCGATGACAACGCATTTTCATCCACCACGATGATGCCTTGTTGTGTCACATGATCGGAGTACGTTTTGACATAACCGCCGACATGGGTCGTTAAAAGAGCACTTAAAATGATGCTCACACTCCAGGTGGTGAACCCATAGGCAAGGCCCATGTTGCGTTTAGGCACATATAAACGGCCTAAATGACCGGCAGAAAATCCTGCAAAAAACATGGCCACCATGGTGGACATAATTAAACCAACCAATCCGCCGATAGCCAAAGTGGTCGCGCCTTCCTCGCTCATTGAAAAAGCAGACAACCCGATCGCAACCCCAAAAAGATTGAGCAGAAAACTTAAACCGACCCCAATCAATGCGCCCACGATAATGGCAGACCATGAAATACGTTGTGCGTTGTCGCAAACCCCTACTGTTTGTGTTGCCATGCTGTTCCTCCTGGTTGAATAATAAAAACAACTGTGGATACGTTAATCCATTTCTCCATCATTACGCTACCAGGAAATGTGACGGTTTGATAGGGGGGTATTTTAAATTGAGTCCGTATACAGCTGTAAATTTTTGTAATCCTGGTTTTGCCTAAAAATAGCAAAACTGCATTGTTTAATGCAATGGATACATTTGTACGGGTATACCG
>DNVL01000156.1 GCA_003507515.1 Legionella sp. | reverse complement strand
CCACCCCCTTGCGCCATATCATCTCGCCCACCGCCTTTTCCGCAAAGATGCCGAACCAGTGCAGCGGCCGTAGGAACGCGGCCGTGAAGGGATTTACTCACCCCCACCACCACACTCAATTTATCCTGAGACACAGCAAACAATACCATCACGGCTGACTCTAAAGTAGATTTCAATTGATCCAACATCGCCCTTAGTCCTTGGGCATCTAGATTATCCAAGCGTTTGATAAGCAAATTTACCTCGCCTATTTTTTTTGCTTCATTCACCAATGCATGGCCTGACTGAATTGTGAGCTGCTGTTGCAACTGAGCCCATTCTTTTTCACGTTGTTTCGCTTCCTGCAAACTTTGTGATAGCTTATCCACAACGCTCGCAGGAGTAGTTTTCAGCATGCCTGCCATCGTATTCAGCTGTTCTAATTGCAGATTAACCCAGCGTAATGCGGCATCTCCTGTCACGCATTCAATGCGTCGAACCCCGCTGGCCACGCCGTATTCAGCAGTGATTTTAAATAATCCAATATCGCCTGTGCGCGTCGCATGCGTACCGCCACACAACTCCTTGGAAAAGTCACCCATGGACAAGACCCGGACGGCGTCCCCGTATTTTTCCCCAAACAACGCAATCGCACCACTCAGGCGGGCTTCATCGATAGGCATCAATGTGGTTTCTACCCCTTCATTGGCACGGATTTTAGCATTCACGAGCGCATCTATCTGATCCAGCTCATCTTGCGTTAACGCGTGTGTGTGCGAAAAATCAAAACGGGCACTATCGGCATCCACACGCGATCCTTTTTGTTGCACATGCGAGCCCACGATTTGCTTTAATGCAGCGTGCAATAAATGCGTGGCGGTGTGATTTAGTCGAATCGCGTTACGTCTTAAAGAATCGACCTGCGCATTCACCACTTGATGAACTGATAATTCGCCTTGAACGAGCTCCCCCAAATGCACAATGGCCTGTCCCTGGCGTTGCGTATCGTTCACACGAAAAAGAACGCCTTCGCCCAACAATTGCCCCAAATCCCCGACTTGCCCCCCACTTTCGGCATAAAAAGGCGTGTCTTGCAGCACCACTTCAGCCGACATGCCAGGCACGATCCGACTCACCTTCTTGCCATCCTGAAATAATGAAAGCACGGGACTTGAACACATATCCTGTTCGTACCCATGAAACGTTGAAGATATCCCATCAAATTGCGCCGTGTTGGAGTAGTCGACCGCGAACTGACTGGCCGATTGGGATTGCGTTCGCTGTTGCTGCATGCGGGCGTTAAAACCGTCCATGTCCACAGAGAATCCTTGTTCGCGCGCAATATCCGCGGTTAAATCAACGGGGAATCCATAAGTGTCATACAATTTAAACGCCATATCACCGGTAATGTCCGTGCCCTGTAATGTTTGAATTTGATCATGCAAAACGCGCAAGCCCTGCTCAAGTGTGCGTGAAAACTGCAGCTCTTCTTGCGCCAAAATACGTTCAATCTCCGATTGATATGCCGCCAATTCAGGATAAGGCGCACCCATTACGCCCATCAACGGGTTCACCAACTCACAAAAAAACGGTGTGGGCAATCCCAATTTATTTCCATGCCGCACGGCACGGCGAATAATACGACGCAACACATAGCCCCGCCCTTCGTTGCTGGGCCTCACGCCATCCAAAATTAAAAAAGAGCAGGCCCGAATGTGATCAGCAATCACCTTCAATGAGGGATGTTCTCGATCCACATCCGGCACCCGCACGCCAATGGCTTGAATTAAATGTTGAAAACTATCGATTTGGTAATTGTTGTGAACGCCTTGCACAACCGCTGCAATGCGTTCAAGCCCCATGCCCGTATCCACTGAGGGCTTGGGCAAAGGATGCAATTGGCCGTCTTTATCGCGGTTGTATTGCATGAAGACTAAATTCCAAATTTCAATGTACCGATCGCCATCCGCTGTCGGTGATCCGGGCGGGCCACCTTCAATCGCAGGCCCATGATCATAAAAAATCTCAGTGCAGGGACCACAAGGGCCAGTGTCTCCCATCGACCAAAAATTATCCGTAGCACCGCATCGTGAAAACCGCGCAGGCGATACACCGATCTCATGAAGCCAAATATCAGCCGCTTCATCGTCTTCTTCATAGACCGTAATCCACAAGCGCTCAACCGGCAATTTCAACACACCGGTCAAAAATCCCCACGCATATCTAATGGCTTCTCGTTTAAAATAATCACCGAAACTAAAATTGCCCAACATTTCAAAAAACGTATGATGACGTGCGGTGTAACCTACATTTTCAAGATCATTGTGCTTGCCGCCTGCACGTAAGCAGCGTTGTACGCTCACCGCACGTGAATATGGCCGTGTCTCTTGACCTAGAAACGTGTCTTTAAATTGCACCATTCCTGCGTTGGTAAACAACAACGTCGGATCATTGCTTGGCACGAGCGAACTACTGGAAACCTGGGCGTGGTCTTGCTTCATAAAATAATCAACGAAGGCTTGTCGTATCTCTGAACTGTTCATAATGCCTCTTTAAAAACCATCTGTATCGTGTCAAATGTAAACCCACGAGACAATAAAAATTGTTTTTGTTTTTGTTGTGCTGCAAACGAATGATCAGCCGGATGCTCATCCTGCAGTTGGTATTTTTTAACCCAAACCGCTTTCGCGTGCAGAAACCAATGGTCCTGTTCTTGCAAAAAGATATCATCAATCAATTCACGCGCAATCATCACTTGCTCTAAATCACGCCGAATACGCAAAGGACCATGCCCCTGCCGAACCCTGGCACGCATCAAGCTCTCAACAAACCGTGCATCACTTTGCAAGCCTAAGCGCTGGCATTCCAAAAGGGCATCTTGGATGTCTTGCGTTGAATGTGCCTTACGTTCTAATTTCAGCACCAATTCGTGCTCGCCATGCTCGCGCCTGGCCAGCAGGCGCACAGCATCTACATACGCTTTACTCATCAACCATTTCGGCGATGTGTACAGAATCCGCGGGCTCTTTTTTCACCAACAACTCGGCTCTGATTTTCTGCTCTAATAATTGGGCCAAGGCTTGATTGTCTTTTAAATACGCACGCGCGTTTTCTTTGCCTTGACCAATTTTTTCTTGGTTATAACTGTACCAAGCACCCGATTTCTCAATCAGCCCCAGTTGAACGGATAAATTGATGATTTCGCTTTCACGTGAAATGCCCTCATTGTAAAGAATATCAAACTCAGCCATTTTAAAGGGCGGAGCTACTTTATTTTTGACCACTTTAACACGGGTTTCACTGCCAACGATTTCCTCACCCCTTTTAATGGCTCCAATTCGACGAATGTCGAGGCGCACAGAGGCATAAAATTTCAACGCATTGCCACCCGTTGTTGTTTCAGGACTGCCAAACATCACGCCAATTTTCATGCGAATTTGGTTAATGAAAATCACAAGCGTATTGGAGCGTTTAATATTCGCGGTTAATTTACGCAACGCTTGCGACATTAGACGCGCTTGCAAACCCACGTGCGTATCCCCCATTTCCCCTTCAATTTCAGCTTTTGGTGTAAGGGCTGCAACCGAATCAACGATCACCACATCGACGGCGGCTGATCGCACCAGCATGTCCGTGATTTCAAGCGCTTGTTCGCCCGTG
>DNVL01000203.1 GCA_003507515.1 Legionella sp. | reverse complement strand
TTCTGGAGCCTGCCCCATATCCAGAAATTGCGTTAAATGCTGGATCCAACGCTCTGGTAACACGCCGATCTTATGTTGTCCCAGTTGAATAAACAGTGATTTTCGTTTGAGGTATTTAATGAGTTGCAAGGGATCAATCCGAAGTCTCGCCTGTGCATCCCATGATTGAAGTTCAAACCACCCAATCCCTGATTCTACATGGGTGCTGTAAGACGATAATTCTTCGATTTTGTGTTTTTCAGCCCAAACTTCCCATTTTTTTTTGAGTAAATCATGAATCAATTGCCATAATGTGGATACGTTCGCAGTCCATGCGCGCTTGTTGGCAATAAAGCTGATATTGGTATCCTGCTTCATGAATAATTCAGCGTCGCTCTCGCTTGCAGTATTTCGAAAATACACAATACAGGTGTCACTGTTCGGTTCAAAACCAATGGGAATGCTCGCCTCATCCGCGTTATGCCATACAGAAAAAACTTCGCACGCATCATATCGGTAAGCAAGATACAGGGTGACGTGCGCTTGTTTATCAAAGTGCTTGGCTCTTAGATAGACCACCGGCAAGGGGATTTTTTGCACGCACTGTACGCCTTCTATGTGGCGTAAAAAGTCACCATCCTGAATGCGATGCGCCAATTGATACAGGGCTTCCCCTAAATCATCTTTTGCAATAAACCAGGCGCCGCTTGCCAACAGTTGTCCAATCCACGCCGCACCTTTGGGCAAAGGGAAGAGCGCTCCATCATAGACAGCCAGTCCTGAAGGAGTGATAAAGTCTAAATATTCCGGCGTGATGATTTCGCCTGTCTGGGTTATTAACTCAGCGCTCAATGCCCATAAGGCCCATTCTTCCGCGTAACGTAGCCTTGCTTTTAATTGCAGGGGTTGCCCTGGCTGAATGAGGGTCGCGTCAGATCGCAAGCGCAGGCGTTTTGCACGTGCCAATGCCGACAGAACGGCATGGATGCTCTCGCCTGACGCCAAGATCACTGTGGCATCGTCATCATGATACACGTGCTCTGAAAAAAAGTTCACCCACGCCTTGTCAAAACCACTCAGTGTGACATGACTTAACAAGTGACCCCATGAGGGAATTTTGTAGGTCGTTATGCCATCGACAAAATACGGCACTAAGGTCACCGATGTTGAATGCCCCTCGTCTGCGAGCCACCACTCGAGGTGCGTTACGTTATCAGGCGCCTCTAATATGGTGGGTATGTTCAAGAGCAAGGGGGATGTGTCCCGATGGGGTGTTTGTCCGGCAGCCGCGTCCTGCAGCAAAGCCAGCGCCTCTCGCCAATTTTCGCGTTGGGTTAGGGTTTCATGGGTTCCGCTGAAACTTAAGCGATCTCTAAACGTGTTATCCATCACATTCGGTCGTCAGAGAGGGAGCTGTTGACTTGATCATGGCTAATTGTGAGCGATGTCCATCTCGGGGAATCTGAGTTAAAAAAATGCGGTGTACGTAAGGCTTGATGATGCTTAATTTATCCATTGGCGTAACCACCAGTAATTGCAATCCTAACTGCCGAAACAAGTCTAGCGCATACTGGGCGTTCCGATCGTCGGATTTACTAAATGCTTCATCTATCACCACAAAGCGGAATGATTTTTCAAGGGTTGTTTCGCTATGGAGCCCATATTGATACGCCAAGGCTGAGGCCAAAATGGTAAAGGCTAATTTGGCTTTTTGGCCACCGGATAAGCCTGCTGAGTCTGAATAAAAACTGATTTCTTTATCATCTTCTTGTGCGAGTTCTACCACAAAAAAATCAGTCCAATTGCGTACATCCGTGACCCGCGCACTCCATTTTGTATCACTTTTTAATCGAGAAATCATGCTGCTAATGCGTTGGAAGCTTTCTTCCAAATCCAGTTCGTCTTGTGCTGAACCTTTCATTTGAATGGCATGACGCAACAAGGACTGAAACTCTCGAATGTCGGTGTCTTTCGTCTTGGTCATGCGAATTTGCACGTAACTTAAGTCACTGTAGGCAATGTTTTTTAAAGACGTATTCAGGTGATCAATGCTTTCTTTGATATATTCTGCATTCAATTCTAATGTTGATTTGAATGCGGTTAAATCCGTGACAACACTTTTGCTGATCAGTTTTTTAAAGCGCGCTTCATGGGTCGGCAAGTCGTCTTGTTTTAAGTGTTGGTATTTTTGCAAGAAAGCGGGCAAATCATCGAGCGATGCGTCTATATCGACACTGACTTCAGGATATTTTGCTTTGAACGCGGTCATTTTACGCACTAAACCAATGCCCAACTGATGTTTGGTTTCAGCCAATTTCGCTAAATTTGCGCGCAATATTTCAGCCAATCGTCCCTCTAATTCAAGGGCTGTGGTTTGTTTATCTTTGCCGGATATCTTGGTCATCAGACGGGCAAGTTCGGTATTTAAAGCATCCGAGGGAGTAAAGGCATTTAATAATAGACGGAGTCTATCCAATTGAGCCGGTATTTTTTCCAAATCATTTCGGATCACAGCCCCTTGTGCCAAGGCGTCGTCGCGATCGGTTGCTAATTGTTTGAGTTGTTGCTGCAGGGTGCTCATTTCATTTGTTTCAGGTTGCTTTAGCAGTGATTTACGCAGCCCCTCAAGCGCTGTGATCTTTTTTTCCCATACAATGGTATTGACCGTATCGAACGCGTCAAATAACTGCCGCTGGGCTAATAATGACAGACGCTGGTCTGCCTGCAGTTCACTGGCGTCTAGGTGTAGCAATGTTTGCTGAGTCTCTTGCAATTGAGCGCGCAGCGCTTTGCTTTCCTCTGTCAGACGCGCTACTTTGTCTTCATGTGACCAGCCGAGCAGGTACTGCGCATGGGACATCGCCCTGTCATCTTTTTCACTCACATGAAGATGTCGTTTAATCAATCCTTCGACGGTAATAGCGCGCGATGATG
>DNVL01000120.1 GCA_003507515.1 Legionella sp. | reverse complement strand
AATGACCATGGGAACGTTATTTTTAAGGTAGGTTAGCCAGGCTTAATGTCCTGGCGCGTCATGCCATAATATTTTATGCAATTGCAGTTGAAATCGAACCGGCAATCGGTCTTGTATGATCCAGTCTGCAAGCGTGGTAGGATTTAATTGTCCCCAGCTGGGTGAAAAAAGAATGTGTGCACGTGCGGTTAGTTGATGCTCTGTCATCATGGCGCATGCCCATTCATAATCTTTGCGGCTGCACAGCACAAATTTAATTTGGTCGCCCGCCTTGAGATAAGACAGGTTAGACCATTTGTTTTTGTCGCACTCAGCGGAGTCCGGTGTTTTTAAATCCATCACGACCATGACACGCTCATCAACCGCCGAAATATCGCGGGCGCCACTGGTTTCGATAGATACAGTGTGTCCTGCATCACACAATGATTTCAGCAAGTCGATACAGCCCGGCTGTGCCAAAGGTTCACCGCCGGTTACGCAAACGTGTTGACAGCCAAAGGCGGCGACTTGTGCTAGGATTGCATCTATCGCTAGCATCTGTCCACCACTAAAGGCATAGGCTGTATCGCAATATTGGCAGCGAAGCGGGCATCCCGTCAGGCGAACAAAAACCGTAGGCAAACCGACCGTGGTGGACTCGCCTTGTAATGAATGGAATATTTCGGTGATGCGCAGTGATCTCATTGATTCTTCAGTGTGGTTAATTTAGTGTTTGCGAGCCGTGCTGTATCCGTGTCAGGATATTTTTTTATAACGTCCTGTAACGTTAAGCGCGCTTCTGCTGTTTTTCCAGATGCCGCTAGTGCATAGCCTACTTTTAGCAGGCTTGCAGCACTTTTGCTGGAGGAGGGAAAGTTTTGCAATACGATGTTAAAATGCGCGATGGCTTCTGGGTAGTTGGCTTTGATCATATACAGCTCGCCCAGCCAATATTCGGCATTGGCGGTGTATCCACCATGGGGGTATCGTGTGACAAAGGTTTGCATGGCGTTTAACCCTTCGTCAAAGCGCTTATTTTTGACGAATTCGTATGCCGCTAAATAACTGATTTGCTCATCTGCAGGGTTGCTCCGCTCAGGGGTTACCACGGGTTGAATAACGGGCAGTGCAGGCGGTGGTGTTCCGATGCTCAGATCGGTGGCGGTTGGGTTGGTAGTAATCCCTTTCCCTGGTGTATCACGCAAACGCGCGTCTAAATCTTTATAAAAAGAGAGCTGTTGCTCTTGCAGTAATTTTAACGTGTGGGCTTGAACCTCTAATTGCCCGCGCAACTCTTGTATTTCTTGTTGTAACCCTTGGATTTTATCGAGCAAGCCTGCGTTGCGACCACTATCCGTGCCTTGGTCATCTTTGGCCAGTGCCGGTTCTTCCGTGCTATTATTGAAATCGCTGCCATCATGAGCAGCAGGAGGCTCATAGGCCCCCTGTTGTTCCTCGAGAAGCGCATAGTTTTCGCTCTCATCCACTACCGCGGCTTCAGAAAAAGCACTGGTGGTAAGAAATGCTGCACAAAAACAAGCGGCAAGCAGGAGTCGTTGGATCATCGTGTTGACTCGTATGTCAATTCAGCACGTCTGTTTTGAGCATGAGAGGCTTCATCATGGCCTAAATTCGCAGGACGTTCTTTGCCATAACTGACCACGCGCACTTGCTGGCGATCAACGCCGGCCATCCGCATGATGTCGGCCACTGTGTTTGCACGGCGTTCACCCAGTGCCACGTTGTATTCACGGCTACCGCGTTCGTCGGTGTTGCCGGCTATCAATACGCGTGCGCCAGGATGTGATTTCAAGTATTCGGCCTGTGCGTTTGCGGAAGCCACGTACTTGTTGTTTAACCCGCTGTCGTCATAAGAAAAGAGGTAAATTTGGTTGTGAGGCGCTTTAGTGGTATACATCTCGCCGGCTTCTTGGCCTGAAAAACCACTGGATTCACCGAGTCCATGCGCAGATAGTCCACCATTATCGCCCATGCCATCGGCACCACCGGGTGTTTTGGAGCAGGCTGTGAACAGAATGGCGCAAGAGAGCACCAATCCTAATTTAACAACGGTTTTAATGTTCATTCTTTATTTCCTTAATGATGAATTGAAATGCACAGGATATAGATTATATCATCGCGCGTGGGTGACGCGGGTTATTGTATAATCGTTTTGATTTTTTCGCTATGGCTTCAACTGCAAAAAACAGAAGGCATTTCAGTCGGGAGCAGCTCTGTGAGCGTTGCACCCAGGTTGGTGATGATCCTTAAGATATCTACGATAGGAGACAAGACCAAGTCAACCACATCATACAGAGCGTAGCTGAATGAAATAACGGCCGGCGCTGCAACAAAGGCCAGGCCGACTAATGCAATGATCAGGGGGGCCGTGAAGGTGAGAAAACTTAACGCGAGCGGCAAAGACAACAGGACAAACAGTGGAATGTTGAACGACATCAAGCCGAGGGTTAAGGGTATCGAGCACAACAGAAACTGGCTAAAATGGAGTGCAAAATTACACAGTGATGTCAATGGGTCGGTGATGACATAAACCAGGTCAGTGCCGAACTCCTCCGGTGACTCGTATGGGGTAAAAAATGCCCTGTTCTCATCAAAAAACATCATCGTGTGGGTCCAGCTTAGGCTCTGATTTGGCTATAATATAGCGCCTGTGATCAAAGATCAACCGCGTGGGCGGGAATTCATCTAATGACGGTTGTCTTGCTGTACTTGCTTAACCACAAAATGGGCTAACTGCGCCGTAAAGGAAAACGCGGCTCGATTTGCGGCAATGACCCCGCCGTAAGGTGTATCCTCAGGGCAGCTGACCTGTTGCTGGATGATGTGTGAGGCAACAATGCGATTGTCTGGAATGTGGGTGAGCACGGCATTTGCAGTGAGCTTTACCATGCTGGGTTTGGTGAGAAAATCTTGTTTGAGTTCAATCAGCTGTGTATCTAGGCGATAGTCTGTTTTATCGACATCAGGGCCTGATGCAACGGCAAAGAAAAAATGGGTTTGTTGCAAACTTTGCACGATCAACGGATAGAGCATGTTGGCGGGGCTGCTGACCCATGAACTGTGGGCAAAATGACTGAGCTCAAACGCTTTGTCAGTATAAAGCATTTGCTCTGTTTGATAACCCGCAGTCGCATCAGGTTGTGAGACCAACAACGACAGTGGCATGGATTTAACGGCAGTTTTTTGTGCACTAAACGACTCTAGCTTGTATTGGTTGCTCACGGCGTTCTGAATCGGCGAGCAAGCCGTGAGGAGCCAATAGGCACTGAGCAATAGAACCCCTTTCAATTGATTCACCTTTATTCTCCAGGTCCTGGTTTGAGTGGCGCACTGCCACGGATAATAATGGCCGGATTTTGTCGCATCTCGGCACTGACTTGTTCAAGATTTGCAGCGATTAAATTGAGACGGCGTAACAACACAACAGCCGGTGGAATGGCTTGTTGCGATATTTTATCAATGCTGTTTCTGCCTGCGCGCATGGTATCGGACACCAACACGCCGGCGGTCGAGATATCATGGGATGTCTGGTTAAATTGCCGTACGCTGTCCTTCAGCGCATGGATTAACACCGGTAATTCTTGCAGGCTTTTATTGATGTTTGCATTGTTTTGCTCAATCACAGCGGATGTTTTTTCTATGTTTGCGAGCGACTGGTTGATGAGCTGGGCATTTTCTCGGTTGAAAACGCGGTTAATGTCCCGCGTGACGTCATCGATGTTTTTTTCCAATTGATAAAAAAAGGACGGCTTGTAGGGGATAACAGGGTAGGGTTCACCGGCTGTTTTCTGTAACGGAATAAACGTGGATGAATTAGCGGATAAGCCTAAATAAGTCGTCCCTGTAATGCCTTGCGCCACCAAACTGGCCTGCGTGCTGGTGGTGATGGGGGTGCCGGCGACTACTTTGATTTGTAGTTTAACCTGCTGTGGGTCAATATTATTTAATTCGATTTGACTGATATACCCGACTTTTACGCCATTGTATTTGACCGGCGATTCATCATTGAGCCCTGAGATGGGTTCACGCATGTAGACGGTATAGGTGAGATATTTTTTTTGATCAAACCCAACAGACAACCAAAGGCTTGTTATCAGAAGTCCTGCGGCGAGAAGCAATACCATCACGCCCACGAGAAAATAGTTGGTTTTCGATTCCAAGTGCCATACCTCTTTTGTTATAATTTCTGCTAGTTTAGATTTTACTGAAGTAATCAGCAATCAATGGATGTTTATTTTTTATTAATTCGTGAATCGGTTGCACACTGATGACTTTTCCGTCGCCTATAAATGCAACACGATCGGTGGTTCGCTTAAGGGAGTCGATGTCATGACTGATAATGACAACGGTTAGATTCAAGGTATCTCGTAAAAAAACGATGAGTTTGTCAAACTGCTTAGCACTCAGTGGGTCAAGTCCCGATGTGGGTTCGTCGAGAAAAAGAAGCTCAGGATCCATGGCAATGGCGCGCGCCGCAGCCGCTCGCCGTTGCATGCCAACACTCAGTTCTGAGGGGTAAAGGCTTGCCGTATCGACCGGCAGACCGACCAGGGCAATTTTGAGCAAGGCCAATTGTTTCATAAAGGACGGGTCGAGTGTGGTGAGTTCTTGCATGGGAAACATGATGTTTTCCAGTACGTTCATGACTGAAAACAGCGCGCTGTGTTGAAACAGCATCCCCCAACGTCGACGCAGGGCATTGGCCTCTTGCTCATCTAGATTGGCAATGTCTTGACCAAACACATGAATGGACCCAGCCGTTGGTTTTAAAAGCATCAATATGCTGCGTAGAATGGTTGTTTTCCCACTGCCACTGCCGCCAATAATCGCCAGTATTTCGCCTTGGTTTACCGTTAAATTGACGCCCGAGTGCACCCATTTTCCGCCCAGGTAATTTTTTAACCCTTTGATTTCAATCACTGGCGTGGGCATTTAAAGTCCTTTCCAACTGTAGATAATGGAGTAAACGGCGTCGGTGATAATGATCAAAAACAAGGCCTGAACCACGCTTTTGGTGGTTTGACTGCCGACGCTATCGGCGTTTGATTGGACGCGGAAACCTTGATAGCATCCCACCAAGGCAATCAGGATGGCGAAGGCGGGTGCTTTGTAAAGGCCCAACATCAGTTGTTTAAAGCCTACGGTGTCCTGCACTCGCGTGAGAAAATCATAATAGCCAATGCCTAGTTTGGCTTTTGACATCAGCATGGCGCCCAGGAGACCAAATAAATCAGCCCAGAAGATGAGCAGTGGGAAGACGAACAATAAGCCGAGCATTTTCGGTGCGACCAATAATTCCGTGGGTGAAAGCCCCATGGTGTAGAGGGCATCAATTTCCTCATTGATTTTCATGCTGCCCAATTGTGCGGTAAAGGCCGAGCTGGTCCGTCCTGCAACAATAATCGCGGTAATCAATGGGGCAAATTCGCGAAAAACGGCCATGCCAGACAAATAGGCAATAAAGCTGTTTGCGCCATAGGCTTCTAATTGCAGGCCCATTTGATAAGCCAGCACAATCCCGATAAGGAATGACAGCAGGCCTACGATGGGGAGTGCTTTGACGCCAGTGCTGTTGATGTTGGAGGCAATGCTTGGGAATTGAAAACGTCGCCATTGGCCAAAAGCCCTAAATAATTGAGTTGTGACATCACCGACCAAAACAACCAGTCCTTTCATCTGGCTTAATTTGAACATGCTTTCTTCGCCCAACAGATAAATCCATCCATGCTTTTCTGGGGAGGGGGGGGCAAAGTGCAATGCGTCTCGTTTACTATTGACAACGTCAATCAACGCGTGTTGTTGTGGGCTAAAATGAGTCAGTGTTACTTGATTGTCGCGGTCGGTTAATGCGGCCATGCATTGCATGAGGGTGAGTGCACCGGCACTATCGAAATGAGAAATGTGTTGTCCGCTGATGGTGAGTTTTTGCATGCACGGCAAATCGCTGGATTTGACGCGCTCTAAAAGTGCGTCGAGATTTAAAATGGACCAGTTTCCTGAGCATTGATAATGATGATTCTCATGGTCAAAGGCAAATTGGGCTGATGTCATTATGATGGGTATCGCCTTACGAAATAGCCTAGCATAATACGAATTGCCTTCTTCTGCCATGGTCAATGACAAATGCCTGTGCAAAAAACACCGGGATATTGTGCCACCATGGGCATTACATGGACAGTTTCTTTTTCATCTGGGAAAAAGCGCTCACGAGTCCAATCTTCACCCATGGTTTGAGGAATTGACCGACTTTTGCTTCTCGTCCTTTTTTCCATCCCCAAATAACAGCAGGCATGAGCGTTATGCCCAAGACGATCCAATGGTCATGCAGCACATCGGCAATGTATTTTTTATGTTCGTTTGCTTTCATTTGTTGATAGTGCAATATTTGTTCCATCACTGCAATGTTTGAAATCAACTGCCGCCTCGTGTTTATCATCGTCATGTGCCTTTTTTGTTGAGATGGATTGCCTTGTTTTTTCAAAACGCATGTTTTTCAAGTTAAACGAAAGATATTTCAGTAAGCAGAAAAACAATGCAATGTTAAGCAATAAAACACAACCGTTGGCTACGATGATACTGGAAAAGGCTAACATGGCAAAATAACCAACAAATAACATGGTAGATAGCCATATGGTAATGAATGCCATCATCAGCATGAACACATTGACCAACAGGGGAGGAATGCTCAGTATAGCGAGCCTTGTTTCCATCTTGAATATAGAGGCGATGGCTTTAACCACGCCTAAATTACTAGAAACAAGGCCTTCCATTTCTTTGAGGATACGCATTATTTCTTCAATAACATGGACAAAAGAAAACCAACTCCTCCGGCAATCAATACCGCTGCCAGGGGATTTTCTTGTACCTTTGCTAACAACTCATCAGAATATTCTTTCACTTCATGTTCCACTTCGGTTGCTTTTTTCACGCCATCTTCATAAACTTCTTGGGCTAATTTTTTGCCTTCGTGCAATAAATCCGATGCGGCCTCACCTACTTTAGCCTTCATGTTGCCACCTGCTGGTTGAAAGTTATCATTTATCATTAGAAATTCCCCTCCGGTTATGGATACGAATGATTAATATTGCAAAATAAATCTTTCGTATCTATTGTGGAATGCCATTTGCTCATTATGGGAAACCATGATGAATTCGAATAAAAAAAGATGAACAATTGCTTCTGATTTGTAGAAATATCATATGGTTATTTTGTTTTCCCATGTTTAAAAAACAAACACAGCTTCTTTGACGAATTGCACTTTATGAACAACACTCCATGTGAAGCATTTAGTTTCACATTCATCATTAAAAGGAGAACGAAATGAAACAAACCAATCAAGGTCAATCCCATCAAAATGACACATCAAAAAGCAAGATGGATAAACAAGTCAAACAAGATGGATCAAAGACTTCTGGTGTCAAACACCCAGAGAATAACGGGCAAGGACACCAAAGAACAGATCAACATACCAGAATGGATTCCGATGAACAAAGACAAGAAAATAACACGCCTTATCGCCCACAACGATAAGTCATCATCGTTCACCATTGTATCCAGCCGAAATCGGTTGGATGCAATTCAATCAACTGGGGAGATTGCCATGAATCAAGATATTTTCGAAGGAAAATGGGAAGAGCTCAAGGGCCGAGTAAAACAAGCTTGGGGAAAATTAACCGATGATGATTTAAAGGCCATTGAAGGAAATCAACAAGAAATATATGGAAAACTTCAAAAATATTATGGTTATACAAAGGACAAAGCGGATGAAGAGATAAGGAATTTTAGAAGTAAAAATGGCTAATGCTGCGTTTATAATGAAACGCAGATCCCTTTGTGTGGTGTAGGTGAATCTATCGTAAATGCTGCATAAAGGGATTATAAGGGTATTTAGTAGCCGATCGATCATCATTCCACCGGTAGTCGTCTCCACTCTTTTATGTTAAAATTCAAGCCATTTATCCCCGTTACTAGCGGAACAAGCATGTCAGGCGATCACAGACCTTTTGAAAAACGCAAGCAAGATCACATCGAATTGGCACTGATGGATGTCAATCAGGCGGATGAGTTTAATGCCTTTGATCGCATGACCTTCATGCATGAGGCGTTGCCTGACCTTGATTTTTCTGATGTCGATATCAGCAGTACGCGCTTTAGACGCCCCATAACCACACCCTTTATGGTCGGTTCAATGACAGCAGGGCACCGTGATGCGGAGGCCATCAATCGCCATTTGATGGGCGCGTGTTCACACATGGGTTGGGCGATGGGCGTTGGTTCGCAAAGACGCGAGTTAACCGATCATCATGCGGCGTATGCCTGGAGGCCTTTGCGACGAGACTTTGCGGATGTGTCTTTGTTCAGCAACATTGGGATTGCACAACTCATTTCAACGCCGTTGCCTCAAATTCAGGGATTGGTCGATGCGCTGCAAGCAGATGCGCTCATTATTCATTGCAACCCCTTGCAAGAGTGCATCCAACCCGAAGGCACGCCTACTTTTAAAGGATGCTGGCAAGCGCTAGCCGATTTGGTCAAGGCATTGCCGTTGCCGATTGTGGTGAAAGAAACAGGGTGTGGCTTTTCGCGCTCTACACTGATGCGTTTAAATGACATAGGCATTGCCGCGGTGGATGTTAGTGGCCTAGGCGGCACGCATTGGGGGCGGATTGAGGGGCATCGCGCAGTCGATGAACCGATGCGGCATCAGGCATCGGCCACGTTTCGCAATTGGGGAATGGATACGGTGCAAAGCGTTCGTGATGCGGCGTCATTTCCGTCAACATTTGAAATTTGGGGCTCAGGGGGGGTGCGGAATGGTTTGGATGCAGCCAAGCTATTTGCCTTAGGTCGTTCCACCGTGAGCTTTGCCAAGCCGATGCTCCACGCAGCATTGCAATCAACGGAACACGTCATCAAGGTGATGGCATCCATTGAGTATGAATTAAAGGTTGCTCTGTTTTGCACAGGCAGCCGTGTGTTGGCTGAGCTAAAGGGGAAGACATGTCTCTTGCGATAAATGCCGGTGAATTGTTTGTAGGCTTTTCTAAATTAACCCAAGCGGAACGCTTTCAACGGCTGCAAGCGATGGGTGCATTGACATCTGATGACGTGGTTTTTTTGCGTCAAGGGGGTCTTCAAGACGCAAGTCTTGCCGATCAATTGATTGAAAACGTGATCGGTTATTTCCAGCTTCCATTGGGCGTTGCCACTCATTTTCGTATTGATGGCCGCGATTATGTCATTCCAATGGCCGTTGAAGAAACGTCCATTATCGCCGCCTTATCCAAAACCGCAAAATGGATAAAACAGCACGGTGAGATAACCACTCGCATGGATGGCCATTGCATCATTGGACAAATCCAATTGGCAAAAATCAAGGACTTTGCGCGATTCTCCGCGATATTTAACACAAACAAACAATTGTTCATCGAAAAAGCCAACGAAGACGTGGCGGCGAACATGGTGCGACGGGGTGGCGGGGTGATGGATCTCCAGCTGCGCCGACTGACTCGCCCGGATGGCGGTGACATGGCCGTGATTCATTTGATGATGGACAGTTGTGATGCCATGGGCGCCAATATCATTAACCAGGTGCTGGAGTATTTAAACGCCCCTCTGGAGCAACTGACTGGCGAGCAGGTCACGATGTGTATTTTATCTAATTTGAACGATCAAAAACTCACGAGAGCGACTATCTGCCTACGCAATATTGACCCTGTCTTGGGCGAGCGCTTGCAAGAGGCTTCCCTGTTTGCAGAAATCGATCCTTACCGCGCCGCCACTCATAACAAGGGTGTCATGAATGGGATCGATCCTGTGCTGATTGCGACGGGAAATGACTGGCGCGCTGTTGAGGCGGGTGTGCACGCATATGCGGCGCGCGGGGGGCGTTATCAAGCGATTACGCAATGGCGTTATCAGGATGGGATCTTAACCGGTGAATTCATCGCCCCCATCACGGTGGGCACGGTAGGGGGTGTGACCGCCTTGCATCCGACCGCCAGCATGTGCCTTGGAATGCTCAAAATAACATCAGCAAATGCGTTGTCGCGCGTGGTGGCGGCGGTGGGGCTGGTGCAAAATTTGGGTGCTATCAAGGCGTTGTGCACAGACGGCATTATTCAAGGGCACATGAAATTGCACTTGGATAACCTGTCGCTGGCGGCGGGGGCTTCAGTGAATGAAGCGCCGCTGTTGAAAGCCTGGTTGCAGGCCTGGTTGATGGCGCATAAACGGGTGAGTTTAAGCCACGCGTGTGACTTGTTGGCCGAGATCCGCAGGACGTGCATTTCCTTATGAAATGGTCTATTCCAGCGAAAACATTTTTTCTAGGGGAATACGCCGCCATCGTAGGGGCGCCTGCGATCGTATTGACGACAACGCCTTGTTTTGAAGTGACCGTGACCGATGAACCTGGCTTGCAAGGGATCCATCCAGACTCGCCTGCGGGTCGATTCTGGGCGCAGCACGGATCGGTGGACCGCGGGTTATTGTGGCATGATCCCTATGATGGGCGTGGCGGCTTGGGCGCATCTAGTGCACAATGGCTTGGGGCATACTTTGCCTGTAGGCAAGATGGGTTTGTCCAAGACGAAGAAATGCTGCAAGCGTATTTTGATTCAGCATGGCTTGGCATTGGTGTCCGTCCGAGTGGTTATGATGTGCTGGCGCAATCGCGACAGGGGTGCGTTTATATCGATACACGGCAGGCACAGTCTTACGCTTGGCCTTTTGATGATTTGGCGTTTATTTTGGTTCACACCGGTAAAAAACTCGCCACACACGAGCATTTACAAACGCTGGCGTTATCAGACCAGATTGAACCATTGGCTAAAATCGTTGAATCAGCAAAGTTAGCGTTTGAATCCGGTGATAGCATGCAAGTGATTGAGGCTGTGAATGGATATCACCAACAGTTGCTGCAAATGGATCTGGTTGCACAGCATAGTGTAGAGCAGATGGACGCCTTGAAAACACACGCCGACGTTTTAGCCATAAAAGGCTGTGGTGCAATGGGCGCTGACGTCTTGTTGCTATTGGTGCCAATGACACAGCTTGTCGAATTCGGCACTTATTTAGAGACGATGGGATTGGACATTCTGGCAACGAGTGATTGTTTATATAAAAAAAAGGGCCAACAAGGCCCCTTTGACTCAACCCGTGATTAATGGCCTGCACCGGTTACCACATAAGTGGCCGTATAGGTCAGGCCATCCTTTAGGTATTGCAACGTACAGGTGGCTTCAAGGCCATTGGTCGCAACGGCTGTATCGGCGGCCAAGTTATACGTATTGGCTATTGCAGCACCCGCAGTACCCAGCGTCAGTGTTGGCGTAATGGCCGCAGCCACATCAGAGCACTGACCCACAGCAATACATTTACCTGCTGTGACTACATTACCCACAGCAGAACAACCTGAGTCGTTAATGGCGCTGGCTGAGGCAAGAGAGCCTGCAACACCTTGAACTGCGGCTTGTTGTGCATTGCCAGCCAAGTCAATAAACCGAGGTATTGCAACAGCTGCTAAAATACCCAAGATGACGATAACCATTACCAACTCAATCAACGTAAAACCCCGTTGATTCCTCATTATGATCTTCATTTCATGATACTCCTTAAAATAAATCTTTATTCACAGCGACCTCACGCGCCGTTTCACGCGCAATGCTATTCTCATGCACCAGTTGGGTTAAATGCTGGTCCAACGTTTGCATGCCGAACGACTTTCCCGTTTGGATGGTTGAATACATTTGTGCAATTTTGTCTTCACGAATCAAGCTGCGAATGGCCGCATTGCAGAGCATGATTTCCAATGCCACCACACGGCCTCCGCCTTTTCGTTTTAATAAGGTTTGTGCAATAACCGCTTGCAGCGAGCCCGATAGCATCGACCGAATCATTGATTTTTCCTCGCCGGGAAAGACATCGATGACGCGATTAATGGTTTTGGATGCAGAACTGGTATGCAGCGTGGCAAAGACCAAATGACCGGTTTCAGCTGCGGTCATGGCCA
>DNVL01000013.1 GCA_003507515.1 Legionella sp. | reverse complement strand
CATGGTGAACTCTCAGGGGCGTGATCTCAATCCACTCTTGCAAGACCCCGGTTTTTTATTCCACCCGCCCATGCTTTATATGGGGTATGTTGGATTTTCTGTGGCCTTTTCATTTGCCATTGCAGCGCTTTGGATGGGACAGNNAACTGGGGTGGGGCGGTTGGTGGTTTTGGGATCCGGTCGAAAATGCATCTTTCATGCCTTGGCTCGTCGGTACAGCCTTGCTGCATTCACTCATGGTCAGTGAAAATCGACAGCAATTTTTGGCCTGGACGTTGCTGCTGGCCATTAGCGCTTTTTCTTTAAGTTTAGTGGGCACGTTTTTGGTGCGTTCAGGCGTGTTAACGTCTGTGCACGCATTTGCTGTTGATCCACAACGCGGCTTGTATATTTTAATGTTCTTATTTGGGGTGATAGGCGGGTCGTTGCTGCTTTTTTCTCTGCGCGCTCAAAGTGTACAACGGCACGATAATCCAGCGCCTGTTTCGCGCGAAAGCGCATTGTTACTCAACAATGTGTTTCTAGCGGTTGCCATGTTAACGGTTTTGATGGGCACGGTTTACCCGTTGCTGATTGATGGGCTGGGCTTGGGCAAACTATCGGTAGGCGCACCCTATTTTAATGCGGTGTTTGTGCCACTGATGATACCGTTGTTGTTGCTGATGGGTGTTGGTGTGCATGTGCGCTGGAGACAGGATCGTTTAAAACGGTTGATCTCGACATTGAGTTGGGTGGCGCTCACCAGTGTGGTTGTGCCGATCCTGTTGTTGCTGGTGCTGCAAAAAAAGGTGGAAGCTTCCGTTCTTTTAGGGCTCATGTTAGCGTGTTGGGTCATCTGCAGTACTGTTTTAGCCTGTGTTCACCGCGTAAAGCGTCGGGGCCGCGCAGGCTTAAGCCAGGCGTATTTAGGCATGCTGTTGGCGCACCTTGGCGTGGCCATCAGTGTGATAGGGGTTGCTGTGTCATCAGGATATGGGATTCAAGACGATGTAAAGATGGGGCCTGGCACACAGGCGCGTTTGGCGGGCTTTACCCTTGAATTTGTGCGAGAGACGGCGTTAACGGGTGCTAATTATCACGGCAGTCGCGTGGAATTTATGATCAAAAGCTCACATCGCACGCGCTCTATTTATCCTGAAAAGCGCATTTACGATGTAGGGCGCATGCCGATGACGGAAGCGGCCATTGATGTGACACCGTTTCGCGACGTATATATTGCGTTGGGCGAGCCCTTGGACGAATCGGCATGGTCTGTGCGCCTGTATTATAAGCCATTTGTCCGTTGGATCTGGTGGGGTGGGTTTTTCATGGTGATGGGCGGCGTACTCGCTTTAACCGACCGGCGTTACTATTCGGGGGCGATGCGATGAAATCTGTCTGTTGGCGTTTGACCCCGTTACTGGTGTTTGGGGTATTGGCGGCTTTTCTATGGCGAGGCCTCTCGCTTGATCCGCAACAGTTGCCTTCAGTACGCGTGGATAAACCGCTGCCTTTTTTTCAATTGAAAACCATCGGTTCAGCACGTGAAACGGAACGTTTCACACCAGAGGCCATGCGTGGGCACGTTGGATTGCTCAATGTGTGGGCTAGTTGGTGCGAGGCCTGCACAGAAGAGCAAGTGTTTTTGCTACAACTGGCGCGAGAAGGGGTGGCTATTTATGGGCTAAATTATAAAGATGCACCGGATGATGCGCTGCACTGGCTTGGCGAATGGGGCAATCCTTATCAATTGATTGGTGCGGATGAATCCGGTCGAGTGGCCATTGATTTGGGCGTGTATGGGGCTCCGGAAACGTTTTTGATTGATAAAGCCGGCATCGTGCGCTACCGCCACGTTGGGGTACTGAATGAAGCAGCGTGGCAAAGCGAGTTTTTGCCGCGTATTCAACGTTTGGAGCGGGCGACATGACTGTGCGCATGGTGTTGTTTCTGGTGTGCTTTTTAAGCCAGTCGATGGTGTTTTCAAATGCATTTTATCCACTCGATACCGTAAAGCAGGACGTGCAATTTCATCACTTGCTGCGTGAATTACGTTGTTTGGTCTGTCAAAATCAAGATTTAGCAGACTCCAATGCGGGGCTTGCCAATGATCTGCGTGATGAGGTGTATGCATTGGTAAAAGAGGGCAGAAGCGATGATGACATTGTGCACTACCTCACTGCACGCTATGGTGATTTTACATTATTCAAACCACCGGTGAAAGCCGTGACGGCATTGTTATGGTTTGGGCCGGCATTGTTTATGGTCTTGGGTATTTTGATTTTTTGGCGGACTTGTTTGAAGCGGACACGAGATGAGTGAAAGGGTATTGTAGTTGGGTTTTCCAGTATTACTGGCGATTGCATGCGGTATTGCTCTGTATCCATTTCGCCCGTTTCGGATGCGTACCTTGTTATGGGTGCCTGTTTTAGTCATCTTCGTCAGTATAGGGTATGGGTCCTGGGGCGCATGGCCTGCCTTAACACACGCTCGTCAAGAGAAAGAACAGCGACAACGCGCACAAGCGGTGTTGAACACGGTGCGCGATCCTGAAGAACTCATTGATAAATTAAAGGCCACGCTATATCAGCAACCGAAGAGCGCGCGAGGATGGTATTTGCTAGGACGACTGTATGCCAGTTAAAATCGATGGAAAGAAGCGCGTCATGCCTTTGCCTCGGCCCATCAATACAATCCTGACGATGAACAAATCACGGTTAATTATGCGTACAGTATTTGGCAGCTCCATCACCAGGCGTTTGATGAGAATAGTCGTGGGTTATTAAAGCAGGTGCTTAAAAAAAATCCCAACCAGCCGGATGCATTGGGCATGCTGGCCACGGATGCTTACGTGCGCCATGATTATCAGCAGGCGATTGATCATTGGCAGCAGGTATTAAAGGTTGCGCCCCCGCGGTCAGAGGCTGCCGAATCGGTTCGAAAAGCCATTGCCGACGCACAAAAAAAGATGACTCAATAACTTAGTCAAGCGCTGGAGATAAGGCTTTAATCGGTATTAAATTTCTTTAACTCATCTAAAAAAGCCTGCCCATAATGCGTTAGTTTATGCTGCCCTACGCCCGATACGGTGAGGAGCTGCTCTCTTGTTTTAGGCTTGATTCGAGCCATGTCATGCAACGTCGCATCACTAAAAATCATAAAGGACGGTTTGTTTTCCTCATCGGCTAATTTGCGCCTTAGTGCACGCAATGTTTCAAAGAGTGGGCTGCTCGCGGCAGGCGTGCCGGTTGTGCGCTCTTTCTTCTTCAAGGCCTTTTCTTTGAAGTCATCGCGAGGCACCGTGAGCATGACGCACTCTTCACCGCGCAAGAGGGGGATGGCCTTTTGGGTGAGGCGTAACACATTGAAGTGCTCAATGTCTTGCATGCAATAATCGCGATGAATCAACTGCCATGCCAATTGCTTCCAATACGCAGTGGATTTGTCTCGGCCAATCCCAAAAGTCGAGACACGCTCGTGATGGGCTTGTTTTATTTTTTCAGACTCGCTGCCTCGCAAAACATCAATGACATGGTTCATGCCATAATTTTGATGCAGGCGGTAGATGCAGGACAAGAATTTCTGGGCCTCTACCGTGGCGTCCGCGGTTACGGGAGGATTGTCACACACATCACAATAACCGCACGCTTGCTCATACGGTTCATCAAAATAGCGCAAAATAATTTGACGACGGCAGTGGGTGGCTTCAGAAAAGGCGACCATGTGGTTGAGCTTGTGGTGCTCAATGCGCTGTTGCTCTTCCTGAGGAGTTGCGGCTATCCAGGAGCGTAACCGTGCGCTGTCCGCAGGGTCGTAAAGCAGTAGCGCACGTGACGGCAAGCCATCGCGACCCGCACGTCCGGTTTCTTGGTAATAACTTTCAATGGTTTTGGGCAAGTCATGGTGCACGACGAACCGAACATTGGGCTTGTCAATGCCCATGCCAAAAGCGACAGTGGCGACCACAATGTCAATCTTGTCATAACGAAATAACGATTGCACTTCGCGCCGCTGTGCGTGCGGTAGTCCTGCGTGATACCCCCTTGCTCGAAACCCCATTTCTTGCAATTTCATTGCAACGCGCTCAACGCCTGAGCGCGTGCCACAATAGACAATGCCGGATTGGCCCTCTTGCGTTTGTAAAAATTGATTCAATTGTTTCACGGCATTGTTCTTGGCCACCACATGGTAATGAATATTTGGCCGGTTAAACGAGGCGATGTATTGTTTCGGTTGATAACTTAATCGTCGAACAATGTCTTTTTGCGTTTGAATGTCAGCGGTTGCCGTCAAAGCAATGATCGGCACATGCGGGAAGTGGGCTTTGAGCTGGCCCAGTTCGGCATATTCTGGCCTGAAGTCATGCCCCCATTGTGAGATACAATGCGCTTCATCAATCGCAAACAAGGCCAGCGGGCATTCTTCCAACCGTTCAAGAAATGACTGGCTGAGCAGACGTTCAGGTGCGATATACAGCAGATCCAACGCATTGTTGTGCAGTTGGGCTAAGACTGCGCGTGCATCGTTGCTGCTGAGGGATGAGTTATAATAGGCCGCGCGTATGCCTTGCAAGGTTAAGGCGGTGACTTGATCTTCCATCAATGCAATCAAAGGTGAGACCACAATGCCCACGCCGTGACGCACCATCGCCGGAATTTGGTAACACAACGATTTTCCCCCGCCAGTCGGCATCAGCACCAGTAAATCTTGGCCTGCAATCACGTCATTGACGATGTCTTCTTGGGGGGCACGAAACGAATCAAACCCATAATAGTCTTTTAATATCTGTTTTGGCGTCAGTTGCTTTGTGGGGTCCATGGAATGGTATTCGCTTGTTTAAATAACAAAGGTCATGCATGCTAACATGATAACGTTTACGGGCCTTGACTTCCAGATCAGACGTCTTGATAAAATCAGTTGAGCCAAGTAATCTTGTTCAAGCCAATGCAGTTGTGATAGGGATGGGATGATTTATGCAATTTCAATTGACTGAAGAACACTTAGCGTTTCGTGACATGGCGGCGGAATTTTCGCGTAATCAATTGGCGCCAAATGCCGATCAATGGGATGAGGAGGCGTATTTCCCTGTGGATGTCTTGCGAGAGGCCGCGGCCCTTGGCATGGCGGGTATTATCGCCCGGGAGCCCATTGGCGGCACCCAATTAACCCGCTTGGACGCGGCTGTTATTTTTGAGCAATTGGCCACTGGATGCGTGAGTACGAGTGCTTTCCTTTCTATTCACAATATGGTGACTTCTTTGTTAGATAGGTATGCGTCTGATGCCCTGCGCGCTGAGTGGGGGCCTCGATTGACCTCCATGGACGTACTGGGCAGTTATTGTTTGACCGAGCCTGAGTCTGGCTCAGATGCGGCATCCTTAAAAAGCCGTGCCGTCCGAGACGGGGATCATTATGTGTTGAATGGCTCGAAAGCGTTTATTTCTGGTGGTAGTGTAAGCGATGTGTATTTGTGCATGG
>DNVL01000223.1 GCA_003507515.1 Legionella sp. | reverse complement strand
TCTCACGCGGGCAACTATGTTAAATATGTTCCTATGAACACGACTCAAGTGACGGTTGACGCAACCTATCCCGATCTGTGTGGTGCGACCTTTCAGTTAGCACCTCAGGCCAGTTGTACCTTGGAATTAAATGTAACCGGTCCTGTATATGCTAACGCGCCTAATCCCCACGATCACCTTTTTGTTTGTTTAGGGGGGTGCGTCACGTGCTGTGCAGGAACGAATTTTCCTTTGAATGTAACGCAAGAGAACCCTGTATATACTGCTATATTTGATGCCGGTAGCAGTGGCACGCGCCTTTCTTTTTTCAGTGTGATCCCGGGGGCCTACCCTATCATTGACAAAATTGGCACCTATGATGATAGTCTGCCAGGGGTTCCCAATGATGACGGTATCAATGACTTTCTTAATGGCAATGGAACGATTCAGCTCTCACCGGGTGAGTCATTGCCACCCGACTGCCCAGCGACGAGCGGTTTGGGGCAACTGGATGTTGAGCCCTGTGTGATTTGGCCTCTGTTAGTCAAACTGGATCAAGCGGTGGCGGCTCAAAATATCAGCCATCCGAATTTGCATTTGACGCGGTCTCAAGTGAAGGTCGAGTTGTTTGCCACAGCCGGCATGCGCACAGAAGATCAACGCAACGGTGGCGGCAATACAACGGCGCAAATCCTTGACTATTATGAGCAAATGAAGACTTATGTTGCGCAATGGGGATATGGCGTAGGTGAATTCAAAACCATCAATGGCAATAGCCAAGAATGCGTTTGGACGTGGACCAATCTGAACGACTATTACTACAATGTTTTTGGCGGCAATCCCACGGTCAGCCCATCGATTCAGCCTCCTGTTGGCGACTTTGAAGTGGGTGGCTCGTCCATGCAAATCGCCTTTCCAACCCATACCACACCAAGCGACGCCGCGAACGTGTACCCCGTCTCAATCAATGGCCATGCGTTTAACGTATACTGCAAGTCGTTCTTGGGATTAGGGGGAGATGACGCTCGAAAGTATGTCAAAGCCTATGATTACAGCAGCAATGATGGCGGGGCTACGTGTTATGCCGCCACTGCGACAGAGCATAATACGCAAGAAAGAGGTGGTATTCAGCTGTATCCTCGTGACCAGGTAACCTCGATCTATCCCTTTCCGGATAATTTAAACGAGATGACACCATGGACCACTGTTCCCAATATTCCTACAACCGGTTATGTTGGTTCGCTTCAGCTGTTAGGCCCGCCTGATTATAACGGTCCGCTCTGTTCTAACTTGTACGACATCACCATAAATCAAGTCACCTCTTTGGATAGAAATCGTGATGGCACGTTGAATGAGGGCGCCATTGTGACTCTGGATTCATTCAAGTCTGATCTACAAGCAAGCACATCGCCATTTGTTGGGATTGACAATTTTTTCTTCACATCAAGAGGCCTGGGATATTTCCCCTCTACGGGTTTTGATCCTGCCATCTTTAAACAAAAGCTACACGATTATTGCACCACCGGTTCTGTGGCAGATGACGCGCATGCGCAAAACGTTTGTCCTAACGGCAACTTCATGAGCACTTATTTATTTGGCGCGTCAGGATTGTTTACCGATAGTTCAGCGACTTTTGCAGGAGTCCTCGATCCAGAGAATGCGGCGAGTGAAACGGTTCTGACCTGGACCCGTGGCTACCTCCTATTGAGTTATGCAACAAATTAGGGCCCATTGACAATTCATGACCTTATCGCCTAGAATCCTGCGTTTTTACCTTATGCGCAACCCCGTTGCGCATAAATAGACAACAACAGGAGTACACATCCATCATGCCATTGAGTGACGATGCCAGAACGACGGTTTTTGCGAACAGACACAAGCCTATTGTCGGTTTAATTCATAAAGAAACAAAAGCGATTGTATTGGCCCCATGTATCCCTGAAAAAGTATCCCTTGAACTGGATGAAACAGGACTCGCGAGCTCTGGGACATTCATAATGGATGATGCTATTGATGCTGATGCCCTGGAGAAAGTGAATGCCTTGTTAAAACAAGGTCATGTGCCAAGAATTGCTTGCAATTGTACTTCACCATTTGAAGAAATATCTGCTCATCAATTTTTATTTAAACGAAAGTGTCCTGCGACACGCCCATCTGAATGGGGCGGATTTACCCTAGCAGTGGATGCTTCAAACAGATTAGAACACACTTTTGTGTCAGGGGCTTTTAACTCCCCACCGGGCAAAAGGATACAAGGGGCTTTATTGTCTCCAGAATTAATAAACGAGGTCAAAAAGCAAACGGCTGAGCTCGGATTTGAATCTAAAAACACTGAAATTCAAGAAGAGGTTTTCGACTTATCGCAAACAGGAGAATCCTGTTCTAGCCCATTGCGCTGTGTTACACCGCCCCCAAGACGCATGTCCTTTGCAACAAGCCCTACAAGTCATATGGTGCAATCAAATGCTCGGTTTACTTTTCTTGCGAGCGCGGCTAAAGCCGAGTCTGCTATTGAGTCATCACCCACCATGGGGATGAGAAAGTGACCTCACGGGTTCTAGGTTTTCAACACTTAACCATATGTTCTATAAATAGGGTATGATCTGCGTCAAATCACGGAGTCTTCGTGTTCGCCATTTATCTAATATAGGTTATCACATGAAACATAAAAAATTGCCAGAAAAACTTCAAGCATGGGTGGATGTTCGAAAAACGTATCATCTATCTCACCTGCAAATTCAAATGGCCCGTGAATTGGGACTGAATCCAAAAAAATTCAGCGGACTGGCGAACACGAAACAAGCATCATGGAAGGAGCCGTTGCCCGTTTATATTCAGACGCTTTATCACAAGCAAATCTCAAAAACGCCACCGGCTGATGTGAAGTCGATAGAACAATTATTTTTAGCTCAGCAACAAAAAAAGCAAGAAAAGAAAAACGCAAAATTAATGATGACCACGTTACCCGTGAAGGAAGCCCCTAGTACCCTAGATTAAATATTCGAAGAATGGTGCTGAGCGTCCCGGACAATAGGGGGCTTAAGATCGTCTGTAGAATCCCTGTAAACATCAGCAAAGCCAATAGGATANNAGCCAAGCAGCCTCATGTAGCGTGACCGCCAATAATACGGGAATGACCCAAACGGCAATGGTTTGAATAAGCGTTAAATGTTGCATGATGCGTACGATGACCTTTTGTTGAATCGGTAACAACCATCAGGTATCATCCTGTCTTCCATGGCGCGTGGTTTACAACGCATAAAACGATGCATTGTTTAATTCAGAGTGTCCAAACACGTCCATTTCAAGCGTCTTGGCTGATTCAATGGCTTGATGGTGCATTTTATCATAGGCATGGTCTGTTATTCTTTTTGTTAATTGATCTTTATTGAGCTCAATCTGTGCTTTAGCGGTTTCATCCATGGCGTCAGTAGATAGCATGTCGAGAGCCCAAAACTGGTTCACCAGTGCATTGTGCTCATTCAGGTAATGGCGGGCCACCGCGCGAAGCCGTTCGATTTCATTTCGTTTTGTTTGCTTCGTTGCGTCAGGGCCTAAGGTACTGAATAACCCCATTTTATCGTTCATCATGATGGTATCCTCTTGTTTTTCCGTCTGTATTAAGGAGCTGCGTGCCTTGGGTGGACACTGTCTAAGTCTTGCAAGTATTTTGTTTTTAGCGTTTTAAATGCCGTGGCCGCTCTATCGGTATCAATTTTATCGTCCTTGAAATAGACTGCTCCTGTATGAGGAAAAAATCGATGCCGGGCTAGCGCTTGTTGCACTGGATTGGCTTCGGGCATTGAAATGACCCGGCGCCGTTCTGCAAGCGGCAATGCTCGAAACGCGGCCGCAATGTTGTTTGCCTTGTCGCGTGTCGAGGATGTACTGGCCAATCGCAATACGGTTTGATTCACATCGATTATTTCCGGCGAATCAAGCGATGCAAGCATGGTCACTAATCGGCTATTTGTCGTGTATAACGCCGCATCGTTCGTTGTATTATTACAGATTTCATTGATATTGGTATCCATAAATTCATCCAATAGAGGATCGGTCCCCGGAAGACGATGGGTGTTGATTTCTTTTAATAAAGCCATGTTCTGCGCGATAAGGGGATTTCCCTGTTGTGGATGGAGTCGAATGTCTATCATTCTATCCGTGATGTCACGCGCCAATTCAATCTCTTTTTCAGCGTTTTGTAGGATGGATGACTGGCCTTGCACTTTAAATTGAAGAAGATGCATCGTCAGTTCTTGGGCATCTTTTGGGGC
>DNVL01000137.1 GCA_003507515.1 Legionella sp. | reverse complement strand
TTCATTTGTGGAATATAGATTTGCCCGCGTTGAAAGCCTGAGGTTTGAACAATGGGTAAATGCGGGTAAAATCCTAGTAACACGGCTTGTTTCGTTAGGGAAAATGTCGCTGAAATCACCGCTTGTGATGCAATGATTGTCGCCATTGTTGCCAGCACCACCAGTGGANNACCGCCTCAGGGTGTTCTAATAAATACGCGCCTTGACCAAAATAACTCAACAACAAACACGGTAGCACCAGAATAAACCACGTTAAACGAATCGGCGTTTTACCAAAATGTCCTAAATCGGCATAGAGGGCCTCCCCGCCTGTCATGACCAAGAATACACCCCCTAAAAGGGCAAAGCCCCGCCAGCCATTTTGCTGAAAAAATTCGAACGCATAATAGGGATTGATCGCATGCAATACAATCGGGTTATGAACCACATGAATCCCACCTAAAATCGCTATCGTACAGAACCAAATAAAGATAATCGGACCAAAGATGACGCCAATTTTTGCGGTGCCTGCGGACTGCATGAAAAATAAAAAAAACAGCACGAGACAGGTGAGAGGGATAATCCACGAAGAAAACACCGGCGCAAACACATTGACACCTTCCAGCGCACTGATAACGGAGATGGCTGGGGTTAACATGCCATCCCCCAGCATCAAGCCCGCGCCTAAAACGCCAATGATCATAAACCATTTCGAAGGATTGGCGTTCTTGCGTTTAATGAGCGCGGATAACGCAAGAATACCGCCCTCACCTTCATTGTCTGCACTGAGCAAAAAAATCAAGTATTTAATGGAGATGACCAGAATAAGCGACCAAAAAATAAGGGATAAAACANNCCACTAAATTGATGGGCATATCGCCTAATGATTCTCGAAGGGCATATAGCGGACTCGTTCCAATATCACCATAGACGACACCAAGGGCTGCAAGTGAGAGCGAGGGAAGGGATTGGGACGTCGCACGATCCGCTGACTTCAATTGAAATTCCTTGTTTATTGAATAAGGAAAAGCATACCAGTAGTGACTTTGCAATGCAATTTCGGTCGTTTGACCACCAAAGCCGATTGCGTAATCAGAACAGATGCTGAATAATGATGCTTACAAACTACAGGAGTGATTGATGCCCGTCAAAACGTACGCTCGCCAAGTGGCCTATGTGGGTCTGCTTTCATTGGTGCTCATAGGGTGCTCAAATAAAGCCCGCTTTCATCCACCCTTTAATGATTTTCGCCCCCCCTCACATCCCTTAAAGCGAACCACTGCAGCGGTAGGCGGCTACGTAGGTGTTGGCGTTGGCCTGGAGTCAATTGTTAAAGACCTCAATAAAAATGACATCGAGTACGTTCGATATGGCGACACCGTAACCCTCATTGTGCCGACGGATCATTATTTTGAATTTAACAGCCCCCTATTAAATGACATCTGTTATGAGGGGCTCAACAATATCGTGAAGCTTTTAAATTTATACCCCTGCAGTGATATTTATGTGGCTGCGTTTACAGATAATGTAGGCTCACGTTATCATAAAAAACGGCTGACAGACGCACAAGCGGAGACCATGCTTACGTTTCTTTGGGCAAATGACATTCGTGCACATCGCCTAAAAGGACAGGGGTTTGGAGACAGCCACCCCATAGCCGATAACCAACTGATTCATGGGAGCGCACACAACCGACGCATTGAAATACAATGGGTCGACGCGCCCCCTCCTCCAAAACAAGAAGCCCCTCACAGTGATGGGATGAAGTGACGTAGCGCTGCGACGATTTAAACGCTAAAATGCTCGCTTTCTATTGATGGAAAAGTGACATGCCTAAATCAAAACTCATCGGTGGTATACTGCTTATCGTTGGAACCTCCATTGGAGGAGGAATGTTAGCGCTCCCCGTCTCGACCGCAGCCGCGGGCATGGCCAACTCCATTTTATTTCTGATAGCCTGTTGGTTCATCATGNNCGGTTGGCGCATTGCTAGTTCTTGAAGTGAATTTACGCCTGCCTGCCGGCAGCAATATGATCTCAATGGCCAAATCAACGCTCGGTTTACCGGGTCAAATCGTTGCTTGGATTGCCTATCTTTTTTTACTCTATACGCTCCTTGCGGCTTATATTTCAGGTGGCACGGATGTATTTAACAGCCTCTTACACGCCATCCACATTTATTTGCCCAACGGGTTAACGGCTCTATTATTTACCCTTCTATTTGNNGCATCTACAGTGGCATCCGAACCGTTGACTATGTCAACCGCGGCTTGATGTTTGGAAAGTTAGGTGTCTATTTCTTACTGGTCTGCATTATCAGCCCATACGTCAACGTTCCTCAATTAGGCGGTGGTTCAATACAAGCCATCACGGGCAGCCTGATGATATTGATCACCTCCTTTGGGTTCGCATCCATCGTCCCCAGCTTGCGCGATTACTTGGAAAGCGACATTAAATCGTTGCGTCAAATCATTGTATACGGCTCATTGATTCCCTTGGTTTGTTATATCCTTTGGAATGCCGTCATCATGGGGGTTGTCGATCGTGATGGGCCCAATGGTTTATTGGCCTTGATGCGCAGTGACCATGCCACAAGCGGTCTCACGCAGGCCATCAGCCTTGCTGTGCAAAGCCAATGGATTACCGGATTTTTTGGCTTTTTCACGTCCATTTGCATGATCACCGCTTTTCTGGGTGTGTCTTTAGGTCTGTTTGATTTTCTAGCCGATGGGCTGCATTTGAAAAAAAAAGGGCCACAAGGAAAATGGACCTTGGCGGCCACCTTTTTGCCACCTCTTGCGGTGGTGTTAATTAACCCTGGCATTTACCTGAGGGCACTCAGTTATGCAGGGGTTTGCTGTGTTATTTTATTGCTGCTGCTGCCTGCGATGATGGCTTGGCGTGGGCGGCGAGCAGATACAAGTTCAAGTGTCGTCCTTGTTCCAGGAGGGA
>DNVL01000107.1 GCA_003507515.1 Legionella sp. | reverse complement strand
TGTTGGATTGATTGATTTGCTGGATAAATTCTTTTTCTAGTTGGTCGAGTTCATTGTTTGAATAAGGCGAAAAAGCCCATGCATGGGTGGGTAGTGTCAGATAAATAAACAGCAAGGCCTGCAAAAGCATCCCTGTTTGAGTTTTTAGTCGTCTTAATAAGATGAACAATATCATTAGGCCTACTCAAAAATTGAATAATTTGATATCCTACGCACATCTTTTAATGCGCAGGACTAGTATGCACGAACAATTTCTGCAGGCCGCCCTGGATCAGGCATGGCTTGGACGGGGCCTTTGTGCGCCTAATCCCAGCGTCGGTGCAGTAGCGGTCCTTTCGGGTAAAATTATAGCACAGTCCTGGCATAGTGGAGCAGGGACCCCTCACGCCGAAATTTTGTTGTTGGCAGATCTTCCTGCGCATTGCCCGGATGTCACTATATATGTGACCTTGGAGCCATGCAATCATTGGGGCAGGACGCCTCCGTGCGTGGATGCTTTGATTCGGCATGGCGTCAAAAAAGTAGTGTATGCTTTTTCTGATCCGAACCCGCTGGTGCGCGGAAACGACACACCCGCTTTATTGCGTCAGCATGGCATTGGAGTGGTGCATCATCCGTTGCCTGAAATTGATCGTTTTTATCAAAGTTATCAGCATTGGACATTGACGCATACCCCTTGGGTCACAGCGAAGCTAGCGCAAACATTTGATGGCAAAATAGCTGGCCCCTTGGGCGCGAGAACGCCCATTTCAAACGCCCAGTGCGCGGTGTTTACCCATGAACATCGACGGTACACCGATATTATTTTAACAACCGCGGCGACTATTAACCAGGATGACCCACAATTGAATGTTCGCTTAGAAGGATATCTAGCGGCAAAGCCCGTCGCGATTATTGATGGCCAGTTGAAACTCAATCCTCGAGCGCGTGTGCTCTCTCAAGCCAAGCACTGCCATATTTACTTTGATGATGCCAACCCAAATAACCCACATCACGCAAATGCGACATTCTATCGCATGCCCACGTTGGCGCAAGCCCGGCTTGATTTAAGCGCTGTGATTCATCATTTGGGGCATTTCGGCTATCATGATGTCTGGGTTGAAGCAGGGAGTGCGTTGTTTAGTGCCCTTCATGAAGCCCGCCTCGTGAACAGAACCTATGTGTATCTGGTGCCTAACATTTTAGGTGCGCGAGCAACGCCGGCTTATCGGGATTTCAATATTTATAATGCGCCCGCAGCCCTAACTTGGCAGGCCTTAGGCGACAATATGGTGGCGCGTTTTGATTGGCAGGAGGACTTATGTTTACCGGTTTGATTGAGCAACAAGGGACCGTGGTTTCCAATACGGCGTTCGATTCTTCAAATCGTTTGCTGATTTCTGCCTCATTTGACGCGTTGCAGGCAGGTGAAAGCATTGCAGTGAATGGCGTGTGCTTGACGTTGCTGCCTCATTTTTCAGACGGATTGATGTTTGATGTCTCGCCTGAAACACTGAAACTCACCAACTTAAGCCAGCTCAAGGTGGGTGATGGTGTCAATCTTGAACGTGCCATGCAGGCGTGCACACGCTTTGGCGGCCATTATGTGAATGGTCATGTAGACACTACGGCATGCTTGGCATCGGTAACGCCCATGGGTGATTATATTGAAATGATTATTGGTGGGTTTGCGGCCTGTGATACCATCTACTTGTTGCCGAAAGGCAGCGTGACCATTGATGGGGTTAGTTTGACCATTAACGCACTAGACAATGACTCTATTCGGGTGATGCTAGTGCCACACACGCTTGAGCACACCACACTAGGCCGTTTGTGTATCGGTGCGCACTTGAATGTGGAGTTTGATTATTTAACGCGGATAGTCGCACACCAGTTAGGAACCGTAAAACCATGACAAATTATTTTATCACCATAGAACAAGCGATCCTTGATCTGAAGCAAGGCAGCATGGTGATCCTGGTGGATGATGAGGGGCGCGAAAACGAAGGTGATTTGGTCATTGCCGCAGAATATGTGACAGCCCAATCCATTAATTTCATGGCACGATTTGGGCGGGGGTTGATTTGCTTGCCCATGGCTGATGCTTTGGTGGATAGACTGGACTTGCCCATGATGACACGCTGTAACCGGTCTCCGTATGGGACAGCTTTTACGGTCTCCATTGAGGCGGCTTCTGGCGTCTCAACAGGCATTTCTGCACAAGACAGGGCGCACACGATTCAAGTTGCCATTTCGCCTGACAGTGGGCCTAAAGACATTATTTCACCTGGGCACGTGTTTCCTTTGCGCGCAAGACCTGAAGGTGTTTTAAAGCGAGCAGGGCAGACAGAAGGCAGCGTTGATTTAATGAAACTGGCCGGCTTGACCCCTGCGGCAGTTATTTGTGAAATTATTAATGAAGATGGCACCATGAGTCGACGTGATCAATTGACAGTATTCTCGCGTGAGCACGATATTCCGATTGTCACCATTAAAGATTTAATTGATTATCGTATCCAGAATGAATCGCTGGTGGAGCCGACGGTCACCACACGCTTGCCATTGCAAAAACATGGCGACTTTACCATGACGTTGTTTGAAAATCAGTTGGATGAGCGTGAGCATTTCGCACTGTCAAAAATGCCAACAGAGACGCATCAAGTGCCATTGGTTCGCATTCACTCAGAATGCATCACAGGCGATGTGTTTGGATCGTGCAAATGTGACTGTGGATCTCAACTTGAACAATCCTTAAGCCTAATCGCGGCACAAGGGGGCGTGTTAATTTACTTGCGTCAAGAAGGGCGTGGTATTGGTTTAACCAATAAATTAAAAGCGTATGCCTTGCAAGAAAAAGGGTATGATACGGTTGACGCGAACGTGGAGCTGGGGTTGCCTGTTGATAGCCGCAATTATGCAGTTGCGTTTCAAATATTAAAGCACATGAAAATCGACAGGGTTCGGTTGCTCACGAATAACCCGCATAAAGTGGAGGCCATGACGCAATATGGCATACAGGTCACCGAACGCGTTCCATTATTGGTGAATACTACCCCGGAAAATCAAACATATTTAAGGACCAAGCAAGAAAAGCTGGGCCATTTTTTGGCAGTTAAATAAATTTCGTGCGCAGGAGAGTAAGTGTGGTTCATATCAAAGCAATCCAAGGGAGACGAGCGATTTCTTTTCCCATTGCGATTATTGTCAGTCAATTCAACCATGATATCACGCAGGCACTGCTAACGGGTGCCATTGAACGGTTGACATCTCATGGCGTTAGCGAGCAAGACATAACGGTGGTTGAAGTGCCAGGGGCTATAGAAATTCCATTCATTGCGAAACGATTGGCCCAGAAAAAGAAGCATGCCGCAATTATTGCGCTAGGTGCGGTTATTCGTGGCGAGACCACGCATTATGATTATGTCTGTCAGCAAGTCAGTGATGGCTGCCAACGCGTGGCCTTTGAGTTTGAAACCCCGGTTATTTTTGGCATATTAACCACTGAAAATGAGGCACAAGCCTGGGATCGATTGGGTGGTGATCATGGGCACAAAGGCGTTGATGCAGCAGATTGTGCATTGGCTATGCAAAGTATTTTACAACAATGTTGAACCCTACAACTGGACTCACTATGACCAATTACATCTTTATCACCGGAGGGGTGGTTTCTTCATTAGGCAAGGGAATAACTGCCGCTTCACTCGCGGCCATTTTAGAAGCACGCGGCCTGAGGGTCACGCTCATTAAATTGGATCCTTACATCAATGTTGACCCAGGCACAATGAGCCCGTTTCAGCATGGGGAAGTGTTTGTGACCCAAGATGGTGCGGAAACAGATCTCGACTTGGGTCATTATGAACGTTTTGTACGCACCACCATGACTCGCCTGAACAACTTCACGTCAGGCAAGATCTATGAAAATGTGATCAAAAAAGAGCGCCGAGGCGATTATTTAGGAGGCACCGTACAGGTTATTCCGCACATCACCAATGAAATCAAGCGCTGCATTAAATTGGGCGCGGAAGGGTTTGATGTAGCGATGGTGGAGATTGGTGGCACGGTGGGAGACATTGAATCGTTGCCGTTCCTTGAAGCCATTCGACAAATGCGCATTGAGCTCGGTGCTCAACGCACCGTTTTCATTCATTTGACGTTAGTGCCTTATATCGCCACATCGGGTGAAACAAAAACAAAACCCACGCAACATTCTGTCAAAGAATTGCGCTCCATTGGGATTCAGCCTGATATTCTCATTTGCCGTTCTGAAAAACCGTTGACCGATCATGACCGCGCTAAAATTGCGTTATTTACCAATGTGGAAAAAGAAGGGGTGATTTCGCTTCAAGATGCAAAAAGCATTTATCAAATCCCCATGATATTGCATGAGCAAGGGTTGGATGAAATTGTCATTAAAAAACTGGCCTTGACCCTGAAACCGGCCGACTTGTCAGAGTGGCAAGCCGTGGTTGAGGCGCAAGCCATTAAAACCATGACAGTAAAAATTGCCTTGGTCGGGAAATACATCGACTGTAGTGATGCGTATAAATCCATTAACGAAGCATTGATTCATGCCGGCATCCACACCCAAACGAAGGTGGAAATTGTATACATTGACGCCAATCTGATTGAAACCCATGGCACAACGCCGTTGGAAAACATGGATGCTATTTTGATCCCAGGTGGATTTGGTGAGCGGGGGATTGAAGGGAAAATTAGCGCCATTCAATATGCACGTGAGCACAAGGTTCCCTTTTTAGGGATTTGTTTAGGTTTGCAAACCGCTATCATTGAATTTTCGCGCCATGTGCTGGGGTTAGCAAAGGCCAACTCCACGGAGTTTGATAAAGATACGCCGCATCCAGTCATTGGTTTAATCAATGAATGGGCTGGAGGAGATGGCAGCATTCATCTACGCGATGAGCACAGTGACTTAGGTGGCACCATGCGATTGGGTGCACAGATGTGTAAATTGGAAGCGGGTTCATTGGCGCGAGAAGTCTATGGCGCCGCCGATATCATTGAACGGCATCGGCATCGGTATGAAGTCAATAATGCCTTTTTAGAGGCGTTGGTTGAACACGGGATGATCATTGCGGGACGATCTGCTGACGGCACGTTGGTTGAAATGATCGAAATCGCGGATCATCCATGGTTTTTGGCGTGTCAATTTCACCCGGAATTTACGTCGACTCCACGGGATAGCCATCCGTTATTTAAACAATTTGTATTGGCAGCGTGCGAAAGACATTTAGCAAAGGAGGCAACATGAAATTATGTGGATTTGAAGCAGGCATTGACTCGCCCTTGTTTTTAATCGCAGGCCCGTGTGTCATTGAAAGTGAAACGATGGCGATTGAAACAGCTGGCTATTTAAAAGAAATCTGCCAAGCGTTATCGCTCCCATTTATTTACAAATCCTCCTTTGATAAGGCCAATCGCTCATCTGCTGACAGTTATCGAGGGCCTGGGTTTGAAAAAGGGCTGAAG
>DNVL01000265.1 GCA_003507515.1 Legionella sp. | reverse complement strand
TATGCAGAGAACAAAACGGATCATCGCATGACGGTGCAAGCCATCCCCAGTGTGACGCCTGGCATTGCGGCAAAATTCTTAAAAAAGACAGAATGCTTTTGCTTTACGCAACAAACATTGAATGGGCATGAGGCCATGGACATGCCGCTGCTGTTTCATTTAGATGCACAAATACCGGCCAACGTGAAAACCATCACGTTGGCATATACATTATTTGATGTGACGAGTCGAGTTGCATCACACGTGAGGAGACCCTTATGAGCGCGCATGGTACTTATTACGTTCCCAAGCCAAGCCACTGGCCGTTGTTGGGTTCCTGTGGTTTAACCACTCTTTTAGTGGGTGCGGCCTCTTGGATGCACCAGAATTGGTATGGGCCCTATCTATTCACACTCGGATTGCTGCTATTGCTCTTCATGATGTTTGGATGGTTTGGTCAGGTCGTCTATGAAAATCAAAAGGGCATGTACGATTTGCAGGTAGATCGTTCCTTTCGGTGGGGCATGTGTTGGTTTATTTTTTCCGAAGCGTGCTTTTTTGGCGCGTTTTTTGGAGCATTGTTTTTTTCTCGCTATTGGACGGCGCCCTTGATGAGCGGGGAGCTTCATCCCATCACACACATCACGCTCTGGCCTAATTTTAAAGCCGTGTGGCCGATGTTAATCAATCCTAACAACCAAACGTTTGTGGGTGCATACGAGGCCATGGGCGCATGGGGGCTGGCGGCCATCAACACCGTGATTCTATTGACGTCTGGCGTCACCATCACATGGGCGCATTGGGCCCTAAAACTGAATAAGCGCCGTCAATTGGAAATCGGCCTGCTGTTGACCGTGTTGTTGGGCGTGCTCTTTTTAACATTGCAAGCGTATGAATACCATGAAGCCTACACCGAGTTGAATTTAACCTTGGATGCGGGCATTTATGGCACAACTTTTTTTATGCTGACAGGCTTTCACGGCTTGCACGTGACCTTGGGCACCATCATGTTGATCGTTATTTTAGTCCGTTCAATGCGCGGCCACTTCACGCCTGAGCGGCATTTTGCGTTTGAAGGGGTCGCATGGTATTGGCATTTTGTCGACGTGGTGTGGTTGTTCTTGTTTGTTTTTGTGTATTGGCTTTGAAGACCCCCAACGTAAAATAGGGGTTTGGAGGTCAGGTCTGCCCATCAAAAGTGATGCTTGTTTAGGCGCATAGGATGGGGCCGCCCTATGGTTTTTGCCACGGCTGTCCCATTTAAATAACGAGTGATCCCTTCTCCCATTTTTGGGAGAAGGGATCAGTGCGGTGATAAAATTCAGCAACCGTGATCAAACTAAAACCATTTTTAATGGGACAACCCTGTGGCTTTTGCAAGTTCCTCTTGATTAAAATCAAAAAATTTCGTAGCATCATAGAAGATTATCGCCGCTTAACAACGCATTATTTAAAGAGCTAATATGCTGATTCGATCTTCTGAGGGGCGTCTGAACCAGAATGTTTGCAATAAGCGAAGTCTAATGATTGAAAAACAGAATTCCCCTGTATTTTTCATATGCCATTCGTTGCAAGCTAGCCCACACCATCATGCATAATTATACTGCCTTTGGCTTGACCATTCAGAGCGAGATTCTTTTTAGAGAATTGTTATCTATCCCATACCTTGTTGAAAATGATGTATATGATATTACGATTAAACTGGGTAGCGTAGATCCTCACGGCATTACAGGCTTACCGCCACCCAAAGGCGTATATTATCAAGTCACACCCTCTGAGTTATGGCTTCACGTGCCAGATGTCGCGCGTTTTCGAGTCACCCATGGCCAGCAAATGATCATCGAACCTTTGACGAATGCCGATGAAGACAGCATCCGATTGTTTGTTTTAGGGTCTTGCATGGGTGCATTATTGATGCAACGGAATTTATTTTTATTGCACGGCAATGCGATCAGCATCAATGACGTTCATTGCGTCTCGTTTGTAGGATATTCAGGCGTTGGAAAATCCACTGTATCAGGCGCCTTTTTTAGGCGTGGTTACTCTATTCTTGCGGATGATATTTGTGCTATCAATACGCAGGGCAGGGTCATGCCCAGTTTTCCTCAAATGAAATTATGTGCGGATGCCGCACAGCAGTTACAAATAGATACCCGATCTTTAAGCAGAGTTATGCCAAGCCTGAATAAATTTGCGGTGCCATTAGGTGGGCAATTTCATCCTGTAGCGTGCCCGCTCAAGATGGTTTATGTTTTAGAAACACATCATCAAGACACCATCACCATCATGCCTCTTGTCGGCATGGAAAAACTAGGTGCATTGCAGCATAATCTCTATAGACCCCAGTTTTTAAATGAACGGGAAAGCGTATATACTGCCTTAAAGCAATGCATGCAAATAGCCAGTCAAATCGATGTTGCACGCATCACGCGACCCATCAAGGGATTTAAATTAGATGAACTGGTTGATGTCATTGAAGCAGACCTCCGCAAACGGGGTTTCATGACGAAATTTGCTTCATCTCAGCTGAAGGAAATATCATAAATACACTATCGAAAACCAGCATCATTTCCAGAAACCCTGAAGTGGCTTATACACAGATAGATCAAGAGATGATAATGTTGGAGCCAGAAAAGGCTATTTTTTGTAACGTAAACCCCATGGGTACTGCACTATGGGCTTTATTAGAAAACACCGCTTTATCACTGGACGTGCTTTGCAACCATACTCACCAGCATTATGACGTCACAGAAGCTCAATGCCTTGAAGATGTGACGCAGTTTATCAACGAGATGGTGGCGCTAAATTTGCTGAGGGTGACGAATGACATATAAAATAAAGATTGCAAAAATATTCGCATGTATTATAGTGGTTAATGTGTAGTAAGGCTATCAGTCTCCTCAACAATAAACACTGGTTATTAAAAGCAATTGGACGCTAAAATTATAATGACTCACAGACTCACAGACTCACAG
>DNVL01000270.1 GCA_003507515.1 Legionella sp. | reverse complement strand
TATGACATTCAGATTCTACGGAGCACAGGCATAGCGATTAGCACGCTATCATCCGGCACATTCATCGTTTCGGCGGATTATACGCGGGCGACATCATAGGAGCAATAATGGCAGAATTGCCTGACGACCTCTCACAGCTCAACGAACCGCGAACATACCGCGAGATGTTTCAGCGTATTATGTGGCTCATGGAAAAAGAAAGGGATGACAGGCAGGATGATCGGGAACTCCTCGAATCATTTATAACAAACCAGAAAAAGATTAATGACGAATTAACCGGAAAAATATCAAATCTAGAAGCGGTAGATGCTGTTCAAAACGAGGCAATACTTACGCTCAAAAAAAGAGTGGATAGCTGGAATGTCTTGAACTCAATTGGGGTCGTTATTGCATCGATCCTCGCTGCACTCGGACTAAAAGGCAGTTAACCATTGAAAAAGGCGATTATCGCAATTTCAGACCTGCACATCGGCTCGTATGAGGGGATGATTCCGAGAGATGGATTCCAACTAGACAATGGCGCGGTGCAGCAGCCAAGCCGATTCCAGGAATATCTGCTGGAATGGAGGGATCACTTCTGGGGAGAATGGGTGCCGCAAGCAACGAAGGGCATTGCGCTGAAAAATACGACCCTGGTGCTGAACGGTGATGTGGTGGATGGGAATCATCACCAGGCTGTTAACCTCATCCCGAATGTTGTAATGCAGGAGCAGGCAGCGGTAGAAATCCTTAAGCCAATTACTAAAAAATACCGCAGTTTCATGGTGCGAGGAACTGAGGCGCATGGCGGGAAGAGCGATCAGAACACCGAGAGCGTGGCGCGTCAGTTGGGCTGTGAACTGGACGAGAGCGGTATGCAGTCGGTATGGCAGCTGTGGCTGGACGTTGACGGGGTTGTATTCCAGTTTGCGCACCATATCAGCACCACGTCGAGCGCCGCGTATGAGACAAGCGCTCCGATGAGGGAATTGGTGGCGGGGCTTGTGGAGAGCGCACAGTGGGATCAGCGCTTACCGGATGTGTTCGTGAGATCGCACAGGCACAGGTACAACGCGGTGAGCATTCCACGTTCTGGGGATCGTGATATTCAATTGGTCATCACGCCAGCGTGGCAACTGCGCACGCCGTTCGTCGAGAAAATAGATCGCATGCGTCTACCCCATATCGGTGGAGTAGTTTTCATTGTGGAGGATGGGATATGCCAAGTAAAGAAAAAGATTTACAACATGCCGAAGCCAGACCTGATCCAGATTTGAGCTTTACGTACAACGAGTTAATGGAAGAATTGATCCGTGAATACGACTACCCGGAGCGAGAACCAGGAGACGTAACGCNNTGGCAGCGGTAACGAATTTATCTGATCGAACATGGATAAACATCCTGAACAAAAAGGTGAAGGCGGGGGAACTAGAAAAAGTCGAGGTAAAACCACGCGGATCGCGCAAGTCGTTTTTTGTTTACAGGAAGCGCGATCATTGATGATATGTCGCATTTAATGCCTTTTTCTTATATACCAGGTGAGATATGTCAGTTATTGCGACATACAAAGTAAACAAATTTGTATACATCTAGAAATAAATGTATACAAACCAGGCGGGGAATTTTTGATGCGAAGCAACATGTTAGCAAAAATGCTAAGTTGGTGCAATTAAAATGTTGAAATTTTTCTAAAATTGTGTATAATTATAAGTGCTCAATTTATTCTTCGAGGAGCCGCGGGACAACCCGCCGTTTTAGCGCGGTGTGCGGTGCCCCGCTTGGATCCGCCTCACGGTTAAATGACCTTACGGTCAAATGATCGTGAGTAATAAGGCCCCCCGCGGGAAACTCCTCCAATGAGTCGCTAAGCGTCTCAACGGGGGAGTTTGATATCTTTGAAAAATGTAGTTTTATATAGTATAATAGACAAAATCTGTGAGTTTCTTATATATACAAACATGCTGATTTAATTTGCAATATCAGCACCAACGTATAATGCTTCTCGTGCGCCATACGTTACTATTATTCATACCATTGACGCTCGGACTATAAAAGCTAAACATAGCAGACCCACCTATATTTTAGGTCGTACGACCTAAAGGTTAGGTGACCATGATTATAATAATCGTAATTATTATTCTGGCTTTCTAAATATCCAATAATTTACAAAATGATGTTTAATCTGTAAAATACTATTTTACAAAATGCACGTAGAACATTTGACCGTGACGAATGTCATATATTTTATATGACAAATGTCACATTCGGCTAAAAACACTTGACATTCATTGTGTTATTGTGTATATTATGTATGTAAATGAAACAAAAAGGAGAGAGAAAATGAAAACAAATCAGGAACTTGCAATTGATCGAATTGCAGAAATGGGATTTGACCAGGAGCAATTTGAATTTATTTTTGCTGACTGGCAAAATATGGATGAACACCTTGCGTGGTTGCTCACTGCAAGCCGCGAAGAGATCAACGACTGGGGCGAGGCTAGCAACTGGGGGCGATCATCCGATAACGAGGAATTAATTAACTAATCAAACTAGGTGGGGCGCGCATACCAATCACGCGCGGAGGATATATGGCAAAGTTATTGGATAAAAGCGTAAGAAAAAACGGTCAGCTGCATGTGCGTCTTGACCAGGAAACAGAAAAAATGCTAGAGGTTTTAGCAAGAAAAGAATCTTGTACTCAGTCACAGATGGTAAGGTCGTTAATCCGGGGGGCATATCTGAGCAGAACCAACGTTATCGGGACTGTCAACTGGGATACAGGCAGTATTAATTGGAATTGGAAAGAGGGGGAATAATGGGTACTCTTCTGTTTGCAATAGGGCTTTTAGCCTGCATGTCAATATATTGTGCTATTGAGGAGATCATAAGATGCCGACATTAGGGATTGAAATGACTGATCGTGAACCGATCAATGGCTGGGAATCCATCATAATCAAACCAATGCCAAGATTGGTGGCGGCTTACAATGCCGCAAAAAACGACGCTGACGATGCATGGGATCTATATTATCAGTCCGTTGATCAGTGGGAAGACACGCGGACGAGATTTCCGAATGACCGCGCGAAAATCAAATGGGCGACCGAA
>DNVL01000175.1 GCA_003507515.1 Legionella sp. | reverse complement strand
TATCGTAGGCTAACAAGATTGTCTTGAAATCATCCCGAGCAATGATGTCATGAATGCCCGCAACGCGCGCCTGAACTGGTAAGGCCTGATTCGCAATAAGGCTTTCAATCTCTTCAAGCAATGCACGCTTCGCACCCAATGTGTCTTGGCTTTCAAACCCAGATGACAAGCCTGCATGCGCATTGAGGTAAAGCTCCGCTTGCTGGGCCAGCATGTAGGCATTCATTTGATCCACCGCATGTTGAATCGCGACAAGCTTGCGATAATAATCGCCTTGTTCGATTTCAAAACATCTCATTTTTTCGTCTAACATCAACCGAACTGCAGTCTCTATATCCTCAGCATGCTCAACGTGCTCAAAGACCTCGCGCTCCAAGCCATCCACATACATTGCAAGCGCTGCATTATATGCAGGACTAACGCCCTCAAAAAGACGCGATTGGCGATGCAACGATTCCACAATATATTTGCGTTTAAACGCCATGTTCAATCGAGTCTGTTCGACCAATTGTGCTTGCAAATGATGGATCTTACCGGTTGCCACTTCACATATGAGCTGCTGGGACGCTATCTGCCCTATCAAATCCGCTTTCACTATCTTAAGTAATAACAACGTAGAGGACTTATCCTTATTCCGTTCGGCACTTAATATATCAATTTCGGGAATATCTGAGTTAATCAGTGCTCTGCAAGCCGGTGTTACCTCGTCGAGTATAGGGCGAATTTCTCCGTCAAATGTTGGAAGTAATGGATCTCTCCTCTCCCAGTCATAAAATGGCCAAGCCCTTGCCGTATAATAATCATCAAGCCTGCTCTTCATTCGATTTAGTTCGACCAACCGGTTACTTGCTTCATTAAGGCGCAGGTTGGCCGCATCGGTACGCTGAACAAAATCATCAGTATCGGTCACCAGTGCAAGATGACGGCTGGCGCTCAGCTCGAATGGTTTCAATAGCCCTTGGTAATATGCATCCAACATCTGTTTCATCGGTTGACTCAGCAATCCAGGTTGCAAGCCCAATTGATCTTCCCATCGATCCACCTCAAGCAATAAAGGCACGAATACATCACGAGGAATAAATCCGACGTTATCCACAATCGCCACATGCGTATCACGAACGGCACTCAATGCCACGTTGACCTTGCCTACCAGCGTTCGAAACAGGGCCAGAGCCGCAGGCGTCTCCAAAAATAGAGCCCATGCATCATTGGACCCCATTATTCGATGCATCTGGGCTGAAAGTTCTCGAGCAGCAACATGTGCCTCATCAGCTACTGCAGGGGCTAACCCTCCGGTCCCCGCATGCAACTGTTCTGGTAACAGCGTCAGGGCATTGAGGATGGTAAAAATAGTATCATCCCTGCCATCGACTGGTTGATAATCACGCTCAAGCGCCAACAGCCCCGTTTGAAGTGGTCCGTTGAACGATTCCAAAACCTGACGAGACAGAGCCAAATAAGGTTCATCTGCCAATGTCGTCAGTATTTGAAAGGCCAAATGGGCGTAACGGCCTACTTCCCACGCGGTTTTAATGTGTGTTATTTTTGCATCGCGCTCATCCAGAAGCTCCAGTTTCTTACACGATTCCTCCAGGAAATACAATGCGTTGGCCACTTGTTTAAAAACCAGCAGTTCACGTGGCTGCATCAACACCGCAATGGAGTCATCGAGACCTGGCGTAAAATAATACGTGTTGATCGCAGGAAATGGGAGTGAAGCCGTTATATTCCTAGCCGACGCCAGCTGTTCTTGAACGGCCGGACTAAACGTAGTAAGGGTGGCAGCCAAGCGTCTGCGCATATCTGAAACCGTTTCTGACAAAATAGTCGTTTTGATCACGCGCGTGGCTCGCTTCTGCGTATCCAAATCAGGCGTCAAAGGCCCCTGCGCTTCAGGTCTGTTGTTTTCCGGGCGTGCACGGCACCTATTTAATGCATCTTCAAAACGCATGTCGCCGTCGCCATCAATGGGCCTTGCAAAAAACAGCCTCTCAGTCTGATCTAGTTGCTCTATGAGATTTGCATTTAACTGCTGGCGAAACAAATGGGTCTGTTTTGCCTTTGAAATATGGCTTTCCAATGCAACTCTCGTCTCTAATATCGTGTCCAATCTATCCGGATAGTCTGAGATCCACTCAAAAATGAAGTCAACAGAACCCGGCTCCTCGCGCGCCCAGAGACCCTTCACAATGGCGTTGCTCAAGGTGATGTCCACAACCGCAAGGTGGGGTTGTATTCGTCGAAATGGCTCCATCAGCTGCGCTTTTACATCATCATTCAACTGATTCAGGCGAATGGATGTCGCATAATAGCTCAATATATCAAAAAAGAGGACTAATTGTGCTTGCGCATTATCCAGCTGCTCACAAGCCAATCCATCTTCCGCATGGCGCCGGAAGGCCTGATCCAAGCGATTTTCCCTAAAGGATGCATCCATAAGCTGCAATGCGTTGAGATCAAATCCCAAATCAACGCCTGAATCCCANNATTGCTGATGAACCGCATCCGTCATTTGCAAAAAATGCGCTGAGATGACGCCAGGATTTAACGTCAATGCAACCTCTAATTCATCAATGCAGGCGACAACGGTTGACAACGTTTCTTTAACCTGTGCTAATTTTTCTAAAATAACATGCGCGCTCGCGCCATTGAGATGCGCCATTTCATTTAAAATCTCCGTTTGCAACGCAAATAAAGGACGGAAATAATCAAGGTATGTGCGATTATTAGATAGATGAACACCTGCGATTTCCAATCCATCCAGCCACTGAAGGATTGCCGGTGGATCCATGCCTACACCTGCGGGAGGCGCTTCTATGGCGCACGCATCCACGTATGTTTTAATGTGCGCCAGGTAACTCGGCAATAAAAAGCCCAGTTGAATCAAAAAAGTGTAATTCATCTGGCTTAATTTTGTCACGCCATGCCCTGTAGACAGCCCTATTTGATGCGCTGTATTGAGTGCAGCTTCACTCGTGACATGCGTCAACGCAATCGCTTGCAGGTGCGGGATCAATGGCTTGAGGGCCGCCAATTCCTGATGAAAACGCCCTGAAAGATCAATATCCACATGCGTTAACAGACGAGCTATTTCATAAAGATGATTCTGAAAGCCAGGTATGTCTTGATAAAATAAAGAGGGAATACTACGCAGTATATCCGTCAACGAACCGCCACCCAGAGCAAACTTCCCATCAATCAATAACGCCACCTGCTCCAGATGGTACAGCGCATTAACGATTTTTTTAATTTGAGAAATGGGTGCAGGATCAAACGCCCATTGCCCCTCATCAAAAGGCAAGCCATCGGGATTAAAGCCGGCACCCACTAAACGAGCCACTTCAGGACTAAATGTAGGCCCCAAAACGCGCGCCATGACCTGTATCACTCGCAAATGGTTTGCATCAATATCATCAATCATACTAGGCATAAGGCATCCGGTTAGCGTATTTATTTACGCGATCAAGCTCACCTATTGTACATGATCGATCTTAACTGATCAATTAAAATCATGTTATGGGCATGCCGTTACGTTCATAAAAACGCAAGCCTCATCCGGGGTTTTAATAAAATCAAACGCAGCGCTCACCAAGCCCAGTTGAACCATGCATGCGCAAATATTTGCTTTCAATGGTTCCGGCAGTGTATAAGGCTCAAACTTTATCGGCACCTGGGATGCCACTTTTTCAGCGACAACATCCACTCCAAAACAGATCACACGAAAAGCATATTGCGTGATGACTCTCTTTTGAAAAATCCCAGGCCCATTCGGCCACGATCCATCAGAGGGTAGCACAACAGAATCATTTACCCCCCCATGCAATGGCTGGTGCACCACTCCACCTGGGCCATACGCCGTAAGAAAGGCTTGAATATCGTTCGCATCATTGGAGCACAACGTCGTTGGAATGGTCATCCCGCAATCGCTCGCGCATTTCAATTGCAGCGGTTTAAAATGGGCCCGTTTCACCGCGTCGGGCGAATTGACCCACCCTGGATGTTGAGAATCTACCGTCTTTTTCATTAAAAATTTCATGTTGATCCATTACAAGCATTAACAATCGGAAACAAATATTAACATTTGGTTTCAAAACATGGAATAACTATAAAAAAGAGAATTTATTTATTGTTTGATATATATTTGAATATCCAGAGATGATATTCTATAAACTACACATTATTTTTCAGGTTGCGTGTGAGCACATGAGCCCCCCCAACAAAAGCCGTTATCTCGAATTTACGCATCGGCTTGTTTCCTCCATGAAACAAGCCGGATTCACAGACACGCGCTCGCCTAGCGGGATATCGGTCAAAACCTTGGCAGACACCCTGCACGTGTCCGAGCAAATTTGCCGTCGCTACCTGCGGGGTGATGCGCTGCCTGATCATGATAAAATCGTCACTCTCGCGCGTTTTTTATCCGTATCCCCAGGCTGGCTGTTGTTTGGAAATCAACACACGACCGATGATCAAACCGTTCATATGAATGCAACGCTACTGCATTATATACTCGAACGAAGCCACGCCTTTTATATGATGCATGCGCCTGTACAGGCGCATGACTTTCCCGATTTTGTCATGGCGTTGTTAAACGATATCAGCGCGATTGAGGCCCCTCATGAGACCCTTAAACAGATCATTGATCTAGCCGTGAGTTCTATTTCTTCGTTCGAAGAAAGGAAAATGAAGCACGTTAACCAAAGCGCGTCATGAATACCCCCTGCACCCCTCACCCGCTGGCACACCCTATTTTATTTAAACATAAACGAGCGATTTTAAGCGTATTTAGGGATGTAATAGGCATTAATGACATTGATCATCTCTCCATTGCCTGCATAACCCACACGAATGAAGTGATGTTTCTATCCCATACGCCATCCATTGAATACCATTTAATGACGTCACCGCTTTGGTCATACGATTTACTGCATACCCCGCATTTTTATAAAAATGATGACGCCAAATCATGGTCTGAACTCTATCACCCAGACCAATATGCTGATTTGCATGCCATCAAGCAAGCGAAACATGGCTTTACTACCGGTTTCTCAATCCCCATTAAACGGCATGGGATGCATCTGGTTTACTCTTTTGCCACCAAATCGCCCAATATCCATTCCAACGTGTTTTGTTTAGAAAAACACGATGAGTTCCTGCGTCTTGGGCATTATTGTTTTAACCAGTTGTCTTATCTCGTATTGCCTCATAGCGCGCCACGCCCCCATGTAAAATTGGTGGTTAACAATGCAAGAATCCCATCCGTTCATTCTAAAAATATAGAGGAATCATAACCATGCGGCATCCACAAAAAATCATGATGGCGGGCTTATTGGGCAATTTAATCGAAGCCTTTGATATGGCCATGTGCGGTCTACTCTCGGTTTTGCTAGCCAAATATTTAACCTCTGACGCCCATGACAGTGTCCTCATTGTCTTGGTTACTTTTTTTATCAGCTTTTTAGCCAGGCCCATCGGGGCCGTGATATTGGGCCTGTGTTCCGATATTTATGGACGAAAGAAAACACTTGCCGCCTCCATTCTTACCATGGGATTATCCACCGCCATGATTGGTTTAATTCCTTCATACCTTGTGATTGGTTTCTGGGCGCTATTTTTCCTTTTGACACTGCGCACCATTCAGAGCCTCTCCTGTGGCGCTGAATATTTAAATTCCGCATCGTTTCTGGTGGAATCATTCGATCCAGTATCATCCGGGTATGCTGGCAGTTGGGCCTCATTCGGGGCAACAGCAGGCACGCTGTTGGCCTCTGTTTTGCTATTATTGATGATGCGTACCATAGAATCCTACCCTGAAACAGAATGGCTTCTGTGGCGAGTGCCGTTTGCTTTTGCGTTATTGGGTTCAATCATCGGGTTGTTCATTCGATTTTCAATCCCTGAAAGCAAAGCCTATGTTCTCCACTATGCCACACAAGACAAACCTCGTTTTACTGACCTGCTGAATGAATCATTCCAATACATGAGGGCACACAAAACCCCCACGATTTGCGTGTTTCTATTAAGCAGCCTTGGGGTCTCCATCACGTGCTTAATCTATCTATTTCCCTCCATGCAAGTGAACCCTGACACCCCATTGACCTTTGCAAAAATCCTCACCTCCAATATGGTGTCGCTCACAGTGATGCTCTGTGTACTCCCTCTCATGGGCAAACTATCCGATGCCTTCAACCGAACGCACTTGATTCGTTATGCTTCACTCGCCTTACTCCTCTTGCTTTACCCGTTTTTTTACATTCTTCACACGGGTACATTCCAAGCGCTTCTCACCATACAAGCAGTGATTGCCATCCCTGCAGCACTTTATTACGCCACTGTACCGGCATTTTTCACAGAGCAGTTCCCCATACGCCTGCGCTGTACAGCACTTTCCTTGATTTATTCTGTTGCAGCAAGTCTTTCGGGTGGGCTCGTCCCGATCATATCGCTTTATTTAGTCAAATCAACGCACCACCCCCAAGCGCCCATATTGATTGTTTTATGTTTGTTGATGCTGACGTGGGCATGGATGAATGATAGACAATCGAGTGAGCCTTGCTACTAAAGCGAATCATTTTGCTGGCGAGACAATACGGTATATACTTCGTGCAAAAAAAAGTGAATTTTATGCCTAAACTTGTTCATAACGATATCCGCAACGTACTCCAGTTCTTACACATCCCCACCCCCGATGCGTGGACAGAAATGGCGATACAACAATTGCCAATATTGCTTGTTGATCATGCGCATTGTGAGCGAAAAGCCGCCACAACGGCGTTGAATTTTATGAGTAAATATTCAAGAGAGTCCGCTTTACTAGAGGTTATGTCACCGCTTGCTCGGGAAGAACTGCTGCATTTTGAAAAAGTGTTGACGTTGTTGAAAGAACGAGGGATCCCTTTTGGTCCATTAAAGCTGTCTTATTATGCAAAACGCTTGCACCAAGAAGTCTCAAAACAAGACTATCGGCTGCACTTATCTGATTCGCTGATAGTGGGCGCCATCATCGAGGCACGCTCTTGTGAACGGTTTCATGCATTGGTACCTTGGCTCAAAGACAAAGCGCTGGCAAAATTTTATGCGTTATTGGTGAAAGCCGAGGCACGGCATTTTGAAGACTATTTACGCCTGGCACAACGGTATCGATCAGAACCCATTGCGCCACGTGTGCATCAATTGCTATCCATTGAGCGTGAGCTCATTGAGTCTCATGATCCTTTGTTTCGATTGCATGGGGGGATCCCCTCTCTCCAACCGATCACAGTGAATGAGAACAGACCCAACTGACGCGAATGCTTAACGGCAATCCGCTGGGCGATATTTTCCAGCCAAGCTCCCTCCGGTACAAGTCCACCTCACCTCGCCACTGGGAAACAATGTCGGGGTCAATTCAAGCGTGCCATTCCCGGCCACAGGCGTATACGTTATCGTGATAACGCCCGTTTTATCCGCAATGGCAACCGATGCCACGTTTTTCGTGGCCGCGGGACTTTCATATCCCGTAGCCGCTTGATTCAAAGGCAAGGCATTGCTGGACATCATCGTTTCAGACACCGCCAATTTTGCAGCTGAGCCTAAATTCAATCCCTCCGTCACACGCGCGCGGATGGCATAATCCTGATAAGCCGGGATAGCAACCGAGACCAGAATGCCGATGATGACGACCACCATCATGATCTCAATCAAGGTAAAGCCTCTTTGTTTCATATCATTCTCCAATATATGTTTGTTACTCGTTACTTTTTGCGTATACTTTACCAATCCTGAACAACCGCCGACCTGACATGTCTCGATTGCAACGCATGAATGATGCACTATCCCGTGAATTAACACCAGATACATTAACGATTGAAAATGAATCATCACACCATCATGTCCCAGCCGGCTCAGAGACCCACGTCAAAGTCATCGCGGTGTCGTCCAAATTTCACGCCCTGAATCGCATTGCACGTCATCGGCTGGTGCATGGCATTCTTGTGGATGAATTCACAACGGGCTTGCATGCGTTAACATTGCATCTCTACACGCCTCAAGAATGGGCGCTACAGACCGATAGCGTTCCAACATCGCCTAACTGCCTTGATGGCTACAAACATCGAAAGGATCCTGCTTAAATGAATAAATGGTCTTCTAAAAAAATATCCACACTCGCGTTGGTCTTGCTCATCACTGGCGCCATTGACAGCATTCGCAACTTACCAACCACTGCCCTCTTTGGGTCTTCATTGATATTTTTCTTTGTTTTTTCAGCCATTATTTTTCTGATTCCAGTCGCCCTGGTCTCAGCTGAACTCGCCTCCGCTTGGCCTGAGGATGAAGGCGGCGTGTACAGCTGGGTTCGACATGCCTTTGGCGAGAAAGTGGCCTTTTTTACCATCTGGTTGCAATGGATCAACTGCATCGTTTGGTACCCCACGATTTTATCGTTTATTGCCGGCACATTGGCTTATCTCATAAATCCGGAGCTGGCACAACACAAAGGTTACCTGATTGGCGTGATTCTTGTCGTATTCTGGTCGCTCACCTTTGTAGGCCTGCAGGGCTTGCGCACATCGGCCGCCGTAGCGGGCTTTTGTGCCATCGTCGGCATGATTGTACCCATGGGATTTATCATAGCACTGGCCGCCATCTGGCTTATCAAAGGCCATCCCATCGCTATCGATTTGAGCCTCCACCACCTGATTCCTCGCTGGAACGATACACAATCATGGGTGTCCTTGACCGCCATGATGACGTCCTTCTTAGGAATGGAACTGGCTGCCGTTCACGTGCGCGATATCAAAAACCCTCAAAAGAGCTTCCCTCGCGCCATTTTTTTCTCGGTGATCCTCATTTTATTCACCATGATCTTTGGATCGCTTGCCATCGCCTTTGTCATGCCACAAAATGAAATAAGCCTAGTACAAGGTGTGATGCAAACGTTTAGTTTCTTTTGTGAGGCCTATCATTTAACCGCCCTCATGCCGATATTGGTCATTTTGCTTCTGCTAGGTAGCCTAGGCAACATGGTCAACTGGATTATCTCACCCGCCAAAGGATTGCTGCTTGCAGCAGACAATGGTTTCCTACCCCATTGGCTCTACCGTTTAAACCAGCATGGGGTGGCCTCCCGCATCTTGCTGCTACAAGCCGTATTAGTGACCCTCTTGTGCAGCGTGTTTTTGCTGTTTCCCACGGTGAATGCCATCTACTGGCTATTTACGGCATTAAGCACCGAGCTGTACATCATGATGTACGTGGTGATGTTTATTGCCGCCATTCAATTAAAGTTCAGGTTTTCTCATCTGCCTCGCCCGTTTTCCATTCCCGGCGGGCATTATGGGTATTATTTCACTTGTGCGCTCGGTCTGGCGGGCTGTGCCATCACG
>DNVL01000081.1 GCA_003507515.1 Legionella sp. | reverse complement strand
TAGTCACTTAAACTCCATACACACCCCATTTAAAATGCCTATAAAAATTCCCCAATTGCCCATTAAAGATCCCTTGCTGAGAAAACGCATGACCCTCATGGTGATTGCGCTGTTCATCGTGTTTGGTGGTATTATTGCGTTCAATTTATTCAAGTCTTTTATGATTAAACGATATTTCGCACATTACCAATCCCCATCGGTCACTGTTTCTTCCGTTATGGCTGTAAAAAAGAACTGGGAACCCCGCATTGCCGCCGTGGGTAATTTTGTCGCCATGAATGGCGTGGATGTGAATTCGCAAGCCAGCGGCAATGTGGTTGCCATCCATTTCACGTCAGGCCAGTCCATTGAAAAAGACCAGCCCCTCATTGACATCGATGACACCGTTGATCAAGCCACCCTAAAATTTAATCAAGCCGAACTGGCCCTTCAAACACTCAATTATAAACGTCAAACAGACCTCTTGAAACGCAATGCAACCTCTGGATCCAGTGTCGATGAAGCCCATGCAAAATTATTAGAAGCACAAGCCAATGTGGAAAAAACACAAGCCCTCATTCAGCAAAAGCACATTAAAGCCCCTTTTTCAGGTCAGATAGGCATTCGCCAAATTGATCTCGGCCAATACATCATGACAGGCCAAACACCCATTGTGGCGCTGCAATCAATGGACCCTATTTTTCTTGAATTTTATTTACCAGAGCAATTGTTAGGTCGCTTGCATATCAATCAACCCCTAACATTTTCAGTCGAACAAAATGCGCGCTTGCGATTTAACGGCGTCATCACTGCCATCAACGCTAAAATAGATACAAACACCCATACGATCAAAGTACAAGCCACGCTTCCAAATTGCCCCACCGAGGCTTTAAAGGATCCCTCGACATCAAACATAGTCAACGTCAAAAATCAACTGGTTTCTTGCAACAGCGCGCTAAATGCAAAAAACAAAGTAACCCGATTTAACTTCATGCCGGGTATGTTTGCATCCATTGAGGTCAACCAACCGGCCATACCCAATGTGGTTGTTTTACCCTCGACGGCTATCTCTTACACGTTATATGGTGACTCCGTCTTTGTTATCGAAAAAGACACATCAACCCCATCAGATGATAAAAATGGCGACATCTTACGCGTCAAGCGCGTCTTTATACGCACGGGCGAACAACAAGGGAATGACACGCAAATCCTCGAAGGCATTCAAGCCGGTCAACAAGTTGTGTCTTCAGGCGAATTGAAACTGCAAGATGGCACACGCGTTACCATTAATAACGATGTGCAACTCAATAGCGTGTCAAACACTGACCAACTAGGCCAATAACCCTATGAAATTCACTGATCTATTTATCAAGCGACCGGTTTTAGCCTCTGTTGTCAGCCTGCTGATCCTGTTGTTTGGCATCAATTCGCTCACCAAAATGTCGATTCGCCAATACCCGCGAATGGACAATGCCATCATCACCGTCACCACCAATTATCCTGGGGCGGATGCCAATTTGATTGCCGGATTTATCACAACGCCGCTTGAAGGGGCTGTGGCGAGCGCCGAGGGCATTGACTACATGACCTCCAGCAGCGTGCAGGGGGTGAGCACGATTTCACTCACGGTAAAGCTCAACTTTGACCCGCAAATCGCGTTTACCGATGTCATGAGCAAAGTCCAGCAAACACTGAATCAATTGCCTCCTGAAGCACAACAACCGGTGATTTTAAAAAAATCTGATACATCTACCCCGTTGATGTATATCAGTCTCGATAGCCATGAGATGACGCCTCAGCAAATCACGGACTACGCCACGCGCGTTGTCAAACCCCAATTGGAAACCGTCAACGGGGTCGCACAAGCCGATATCTTGGGCGGGCAACGCTACGCGATGCGCATTTTCCTCGATCCCATCCGCATGAGCGCATTGCATGTCACCCCCGCAGATGTCCGTAACGTGCTGGCTCAAAACAATTATTTAACGGCGGCAGGCAACACCAAAGGTGAATATGTCGCCATTAACATTCGTGCACAAACCAACCTCACCAATGCAGAGGAATTTAGTCACCTGATTGTTCGCACCCACCAAAACGCTATCGTCCGTTTGAAGGATGTGGGACGCGTCGAGTTAGGCTCAGAGAATTATAACTCCAGCGTGACGTTTGATAGCAAGAAAGCCGTTTTTATGGCCATCACCCCCACACCACTCGCCAATCCCCTCACGGTCATTAACGATGCGCGAAAATTATTCCCATCCATTCAACAACAATTTCCCCCTGCACTCACAGGCACAATTGTTTATGACGCGACGGATTATATTAGAGCCTCCATCATGGAGGTGACCGCAACCATTGCCGAAGCCGCACTCATTGTTATCGTGGTCATTTTCCTGTTTTTAGGATCGATTCGATCTGTGCTAGTGCCCATTGTCACCATTCCTTTGTCGCTCATTGGCGTTTGCACATTGATGTTATTTTTAGGCTATTCCATTAATTTGTTGACCTTACTGGCCTTTGTGCTGGCCATTGGATTAGTGGTGGATGATGCCATTGTCGTATTGGAGAACATACATCGCCACATCGAGGAAGGAGAAACACCTTTTAATGCCGCCCTCATTGGCGCTCGCGAAATCGCCATGCCCATCATTGCGATGACCATCACCTTGGCCGCAGTTTATGCACCCATTGGTTTTATGGAGGGATTGACAGGCGCGTTATTCAAAGAGTTCGCCTTCACCTCGGCCAGCTCCGTTATCATCTCCGGCCTCATCGCACTCACCTTGTCGCCCATGATGTGCTCCAAAATTTTAACCTCAGAAAACACCAGTGGTGCGTTTGTAAAGCGGCTTGACAACTTTTTTAATGGGTTAAAGGGGCGCTATCAAGGTCTTTTGCATGCATTGCTCAATACGCGATCCATCATGCTGGTGTTTGCCGCCGTGGTCTTGCTGGTCCTGCCCTATTTATACAATCATACGCCGAAAGAAACAGCCCCTGAAGAAGACCAAGGCTTCTTTTTTGTGGTCAGTGCCGCCCCTCAATATGCCACCTTGGATTACATTGAAGCCTTTACCAAACCCTTTGCAAAAATCTACCAAAGTTTTCCTGAAACAGAACACTTTTTTACCATCAATGCGAGCACCGTAAACTCAGGCATTGTGCTGAAACCTTGGGATAAACGCACAAAATCTCAATTTAGCATGAAACAACCCTTGCAAGACAAATTAAACAGCGTGACAGGATTGAAGTCATTTGCCATTATTCCACCTTCATTGCCAGGCGGTGGCAGCGGCACACCGATTCAATTCGTCATCAAAACCACAAGCGATTACCAAAGCTTATTGGACGTCTCCAATCAATTAATTGAACGCGCCAAAATGAGCGGTATGTTTATTTATCTAGACAACAGTTTGAAATTTACCCAGCCCGAGGTGGAGTTTCAGATCAATCGCTCTAAAGCGTCTGATCTCGGATTGGACATGCAAGACATTGGTCGTAGTTTGAGCAGTGCATTATCAGGTGGCTATGTTAATTTTTTTGAGCTGCAAGGACGAAGTTACCAAGTGATACCCCAATTGGAACGCAAGTTTAGGCTAACACCCCAACAATTAGGCCAAATTTATTTGCGCACGGCCAATGGCAACATGGTGCCCTTATCCACCATCGTGACGCCGGTCAGCAAAACAAAGCCCAATGCGCTCGCCCACTTTCAACAATTAAACTCAGCCACCATCCAAGGCGTGATGATGCCGGGAACAACGCTAGGCCAAGGCATTTCTTTTTTACAAGAAGCCGCCAATGATGTGTTACCGAAAGGATTTGACCACGATTACGCCGGTCAATCTCGGCAATTCATGCAAGAAGGCAACGCCCTGATACTGGCTTTCTTTT
>DNVL01000235.1 GCA_003507515.1 Legionella sp. | reverse complement strand
TCCCTTTGAGCGCGTTCATTTTTCTAAAACTTTATTCTTTTTTAACGCAGACGATGCAAGACAAGTCGCTTGGGTCAAAAAACATTACGCCGACTTCAACCACGTCAAATTTATTTTAACAGGTGGGGATGTACGGGTTGCAGCAGAGCTGTTTGGGCGAATTTATTTTGATGTTAATGGACTGATTTCAACGAAGCTGCACATAAAACATGTTCCCAGCATTGTAAATCAGGATGGTCTTTATTGGCAGGTTAGAGAAGTTGGAGTCTTCGATGAATAAACGACTTTTATATTGGATTTTTGCAAGCATCTTCTTAATGCCTTTAGTTCATGGATCACAATGCAAAGGACATTTTGTTAATCCAATAACCGATATTTGCTGGGATTGTTTGTTTCCATTAACTATTGGTGCATCTTCGGTCGTCAAAAGCCATTACCCTGACACCAAAAACCCTGGCAGTCCTATTTGCTCCTGCCCTAACAAATTGCAGCTTTTAGGTGTCACCATAGGCTATTGGGAGCCCTTTGCCTTAGTTGATGTGACACGAAAACCCTATTGCATGGTGAATCTTGGGGTGCAGCTGCACATTAAAGACCAGGGTTTGGGTGGTTCGCAAATGCCAGATACTGATGGCAGAGGCGCATTTTATTACGTGCACTGGTACAAATACCCTCTGATGTATTGGTTGCAGGTACTCACGTCAATTGGCTGTATGGAAACAGAAGATTTTGATGTGATGTATTTGAGCGAACTTGACCCAACATGGAATGATTCTGAATTTGCTTTTGTTCTAAACCCCGAAGCAACCCTGTTTAGCACGCCACCCGTTCGTGCCTCTTGTGCCGCAGATGCTACCAAGGCATTGACCGGAACGGCAATGGATTCTTTATTCTGGTGCCAGGGAGCTCAAGGCTCAACATACCCGCTCAATGGTTTTATTGCCAATCAGGCAAGCCCCATCAGTGCCGCCACTTTATTGGCAGAGCGCACCGATTTTAAGCTTCATCGCATTGGAGCCATTAAGGATTCGGTCGGAAAAGATTCACCCGCAATCTGTACTACCTATCGCTCTTCTATTTTGCCTAAAAGCCGGTATCGCTACCAGTTGGTCAATACGCTACCTGATGCAAAACGCTGCCAACCCTTTGGGCGCTCGGTGATTACCTGGGAGACTGGGCATATGTATCCAGGGGACGGGGATAATTTTGGCTTTATGATTTGGCGCAAGAGAAATTGTTGTTTTCTTTAAAAAAAGGAGTGTTTCAAATGGTTGATTATTCAATGCCAAAACTAAAGGTTATGAGGAGGTCGGCCCTGATTTGGCTGATGTTTTGCGGATATTATTATGTGGTTGGAACGCTATGCTTCCTTATTATGACACCTGACCAGGCTTTGGCGATTGGTGCGTTTTCAAACGGTGGATTGAAGGTTTTTTTCCTTTGTTCTGGAGCTATGTCCGGTTTATTATTATGGTTTATTGGTGTTAGCAAAAGTGCTATTGCCATGGATGTATTTTTAAAAAAATACGAGTGGGCTAACGCATTTAAGAGCTTTATTAATACGGTGTTCAGTTTTAGTGTGCTGATCGCGCCACTTTTTGCTCTAAGCTACAACCTTGCCATAAGACAGCATTTAAGTCCCGTTGTATTTAGCGTTTTGACTGCACTTTTTCTTCTCCTGGTGACTCGTTCCATCTGCCGAGCTATACGAGTATTCAAGGAGATCAATCATGCTTAATAAAACAGTTTGGTTTGGTTTGATGTTCTGGACTGTGGCGAGCCTTGCTAACACGAATGACGACATAGCCACATACCTTTCTCAAAGTAAGCGTCAAACATCATCGATACCGAGCTCAACGATGGATGCCCTGAAGATTAAATCATCACAGACTCAATCCGAACACAAAACATTGATTGATACGCTCATGCAAAGTACTAAGGAAGGAATGCAAGGCAAGCAAAAACCGCAAGGTGCTGAAGGTGCTATCTTATTTGTATCCTTTTCAATGCCTGACTCACTTTTATTTGCGTTAGCCGATGAAGCAGCGCAGTTTCATATTCCTGTGGTCATTAATGGTTTAGTAAAGGGTGATTTTAAAAAAACCATTGAAACCTTTAAGCGGCTTAATGACGAAGCTCAAAAGCAGCATTTGAACTTTAAAGGGGTATCCATTGATCCGGTCTGGTTTAGCCAATTCGATATAACATCAGTGCCTGCTCTTGTAGTAACAGAGCTACCCAAAACCTGTGCACAAGGCAAGTCTTGCACCAATCAACCCTTTGATGTGGTGTATGGCAATGCCAGCATTACAAAAGGACTGGAACTCATCGCCCAAAAAGGAGATGCAGCACCACAACTTGCCCGCACCATTTTGGAGAATGGTCATGTTTAGACGTATTTTGGCGATCACCTGTTTTTTCGGTTTGTGCGCACCTTCGCTTGCCAATAAAACAGCACAGGATTTCCAAAATTTAAAAGAATATGCACGCTCATTAAGCAATCAACCCATGACTGCCATGAACCAGTTTAAGCCAGATACAACATTCAAGGATTATACGGAAACACCTGCACAGTCCCAACATTATCAGGGAGTTGAAACTGAAAAAACCGATTTAAATGCACAAGCCTTAAATGCCTTACAGAATGATGCAGGGGGACGTACCGTGACGGAGCATTTTGGGCAAAGCCAGTTTGAAATTAATACTAAAAATGAAGCGATTAAAAACGCCAGAATAATTGAAGAAGAAAGTTATGCCATTACCCATGGACAATCTAATGAGCGCATTAAATGCGATGAAAAGCCGCGTGCTTGTGAAACTAAATCGCATGAGGAAATCTGCCATACATCAAGGCAGTTGCCAGACCAGCAATGTGTAAAAAAACGTAAAGTGTCCGTGAACACAGAACGCCTTAATCAAAGAGCTGACTTTGAAGTATGGGTTAAGAAAAAATGGACTGGAACCATTACGATTAATCTTGTAACGGGTGCCATGAGCAATGGCCAGGGCGGTCATCTTACTAATCCAATTAAATTAAACCATCCCTGCGAAGAAATGAAAGCCACCATCCATTCGATTTTAAACAATGGTGGTTCGGCTCACTGGGTACGTGTCGTGGGTCTGCCAACCTGCCAGAATGGCGGGGTAATCACCCTTTATATTTCAGATAAGTTCAGCCGCTATTACCCAATCCAGGTGGCGCTGACGATTAATGCTCATTCCAAATCATTTGTGGAAGAAGAGCACTGGGATAATCAATGTTTGACCCTTGAGGCAAGCAGCCAATGTCAAAAAATAGATGAGCATTGTACGGATTCCAACTCAACCCGTGTCATTGACGGACTTCCGGTTACTCGTGATTGCTGGGAGCTTAATGCGAATTACCGCTGCGCATCAGCCAAAGCTGATGAATGTAAGTCTCAACGTGAAAAGGGGTGTCTGCAGGCAGGCTCGCGCTGCACATTAATGGACAATAATGCCTGTTCGCTCTATGAGCAGGTGTATCGCTGCAATGAAACAGTCTGCCCGCAGGCTGTGGCCTGTGTTCACGACCTCTTTTGTGCTGATGGGGATTGTACGGAACATGCAGCGACTCAAAATGAGGACTTTGGAACCAGCATGGCACCAATGGCTGTTGCAGGTGCCGCAGGCTCTGAATTCAGCAAGACGCAGGCGACTCTTTTTTCAGGGCATCCTGTCCGGTGCAAAATCTGGTTCTGGGATATTATTGACTGCTGTTCGAATGAAGGCTGGGCTGACAAACTTCACATTAATCTGTGTCGTGAAGAAGACAAAGCTCTAGGACAAGCCAAACTAAATTATTTAGCACATTACGTAGGCGAGTATTGCAGCCAGAAAGATCCAATTTTTGGTGCCTGCCTGGAACACAAGCGCACCTATTGTGTCTTTGACAGCAAAATGGCGCGAATTATCCAGGCAGAAGGGCGCCTAAGACAATTAAATCCCAATGCTTTGGGTGATGCAGAGCACGCAACCTGCGCGGGATTAAGTGTTGCCGAATTACAAAATCTTGATATGGGGCGCATTGATTTTGTAAGCCCTATCTATCCTTATCCTTCTGGAAAGCCAACCAAAGAGGCTGGAATTGTGGGAGATGTGGTTTTAAATACCCCAGATGCTTCAAAAACCATGGATGAAATCAAACGCCGCGTCCAACAGAAGGCAGAACAAAAATGAAACTACTCGTATCTCTTTTAATATTCATTTCAATGCCTGCCATGGCTGATTTGGTGAGCCCACCAGCTCATGGTTTTCACTGGTACAGTACAGAAGCTAAAGAGCCTAAGATGAAACCTGTTCAAACCCTGAAAGAATCAAAGCCTCGACTTACTCCTTATGAACAACTTATGGAAGTACGCAAAGCTACGCTAAATAAACTGGCGAGCGCATTAATTGCACCATCTTTTGATGCAACTTATGAGTATATGAAAGCACAGCAGGTATATGCCAAAAATAATCAGAAATTTGTGCAGTACTGGCAACAAGTGCTGATGTCACATCCTGAGCTGGATCACTCCTTAAATTTTCCAACCGACAACACTGCTGTAGCGATTCGCAACGACTCAATGAATCTTTTAATGGAACGGGTTGTACGTGAAGGAGCAGAGCGTTATGGATTAATCCTTTTTTACAAAGGAAACAGTTCCATTTCACAAAAATTTATTACGCATCTTGTGCCGTTCGTAAATCTTACCCACTTTTCAATGATTTCGGTTACAACCGATGGGCAACCCATCGAAGGCCTTCCTAATCCTAAAAACGTGCCACTGGAAGTAATACAAAAAAATATGGATTTGCAATCCCGCTACATGCCTGCACTGTTTCTCGTTGATTTAAAAACACAAAAAATGTCGCCCTTGTCTTATGGCTTTGTCTCTACAACAGAATTAAAGGAACGCTTGCTGGATGTGGCGACTCATTACAAACGATTCAGTTACGAGGGGTTTGAAGCATGATTCTACGCACTCTATTTTTATTGCTCCTGCTCTGTATGCAGGTGACGTATGCCAATGTGGCAGTGGATGAGCTCAACGCGCTGATCTTGAAAAAGCAGGCAACAAAGGCTACAGCCCAAAAGGCACACCCCGAGATTAAAGACNNCTAATTATTATTTTGCTTTTATTTATCGAAGCACCTGCCCTCATTGTAAGAAGTTTTCGCCTGTATTAAAGGACTTTTCAGGCACTTTTCATATCAAGGTGCGTGCATTTAGCCTGGATAATGAGTCTTTAGATGGATTTGACGCGCTACCATTAACCCCTGAGCTTTTTCAAACCTTCTATGTAGCAGGAGGTTATAAGCCTACAGTTCCCGCCTTATTTTTAGTGAATCGCCATACCCTGGAAGCGTATGCCGTATTGTTTGGGGAGGCAACACCCTACCAGCTGGCAAAGCGTGTTCATGAATTAAAGCAACATATTGAGGAAAAGTTTCATGATTAAATTCCTGACGGCTTCAATGGCCTTGCTCTTTAGTGGGATGACTTATGCCACTGCAAGCAGCGATCTCAATCATTTTTTTAATAATCTGGGTTATTCAGCCAATGTCACCGGTGCTTCGTCCTATGAGTCACAAGCCGCAGGCTTTGCATCATTAGGCTCAGTCTATGCAAGAAATCAGGTGCGATCTATTCAGATAGCACATGTAGATGTACCAGGCTTTCGCTCAGGGTGTGGGGGTATTGATATTTTTGCGGGGGGTTTTTCATTTATTAAATCAGAGCAAATTGTCTCATTCATGCAGAATATTTTAAGTAATGGAGCAGGCTATGCCCTAAACCTGGCTTTAGAAACTGAGTTACCAGAAATTGCTCACGCCATGCAGTATATGCAAAAGCTTGCTAATGACATTAATGGAACTAATTTCAATTCATGTGAAATGGGCGAAAATCTGACCGCAGCGGTTTATCCAAAAAATCGGGCGGCACATCAGCGTTTGTGTGAAGACTTAGGCCGTAATCGAAATGTTTATACCGACTGGGCTGAAGCAAGGCACAAATGCTCTACTGGTGGTGAAATTGAAAAGCGACTGGAACAGGCAAAAACTGATTCTGAATATAAAGACCGTGTTCTGTTGGATATTAATGTGGTTTGGGACGCATTACAACTCAATGAATTTATTAAATCAGACTCAAGTCTTTCCGAAGTATACATGTCTATTTCAGGAACGTTAGTCTTTGATGCCAAGGGTGGAATGCAAACCTATCCCTCTCTTGCCACGAATCAGGATTTTGTTAAAGCATTACTTTATGGGGGAAAGTTACCCAGTTATCAGTGTAGGGATATTGGAACACCTAAGAAATGTGTGGACATTAACGTTAAAGGAAGCCAGGTTATTGCAAGTCACGATGCCCTGGTGTTTCAGGTACAAACCATTCTGCAGGGCGTGTATGAAAACATCAAATCAGGTACCGCATTAACCCCACAACAAAAGGGATTAATTGAGCTGACACAACCTTCAGTATTTCAGCTTATTTCAGCCAGTGCACAACAAAATATAGGCATTCAAAGCAGTTATGAATTAGCACAAAGTGTAGCGACAGACTTGCTCGCCCAGTATCTGGCAAATTCACTTGAAGTGATTCGGGCATCCCTTGCCGGTAAGGATTTAGGCAGTACTAATGAAGAGAAGCTTTTTAAAAGTGTTCAGGTGGCACAACAATTCGTAGATAACTTTAATGCAGAAACCCGTGCGCGATTTAATTCAGCGCTCACCACCAACCAATTAGTGCAAAACAACGTGAAGCAGGCACTGAGCGCCTTAACGCCCATTCTAAGACAATCGTACACCGGAGGTGCACAATGAGCCCATTACTGATTTACACCCCACAAAATGGAGCATTTTTAAAAACAGTGCTTGATGCAATGGTTGCTTTACTTAAGGAGGACACGTTTCAATCAGCAATCGAGATTATGATGATTCTAGGCGTATCTCTGGTTGGCTATCAGTTTGTGACAGGAAAAAAACTTGAATCTCTGGTGCGTTTTTTCCTGACCACTTTTCTGGTGTCCTGTTGTTTGATTGGCATACGGGTTCCGGTCGCAGTCATTGACATGCAATGGGCTGATGGTGCAGGCGAGGCGCTAAGGGTTGATAATGTCCCTTTGGGGGTTGCCTTACCTGCGGCCATCATCAGCGGTATGGGGTATGGAATCACCACTCTTTTTAGCGATGTGTTTAAAATGCCAGGAGATTTAGATTACAACAGAACCGGAATGATTTTTGGAGCAAGAACCTGGCTTGCGGCAACGAATACCCGGCTGTCCATGTCGCCTGATCTCGCAACGGATATGTCTGCCTACATCCGCCAATGTGTCTTTGGTGCCAAACTATTGGCAAGTCATCAAATAAGTCCTGAGGAATTGGTGAACAGCGCCAATCTCATTAAAACCTATTTTGATAATCCATCGCCAGTTTATCGAGTGATTTTGCATGACGGAACCAATTTAAGCTGCATTGATGCTGCGTCTAACCTGAAAGCTCGATTACCTGTTGCCGCCAAGCGTGAGCTTGCCCGTTTGGGCCATTTAATGATGCCAGGAGATAAGCTTAAAACTTCCGAAGAAAAAATTGACGATAATCTACAAGCCGCCCATGATTATTTCATGAAGATATCAACTGATTCAGCCGCAATTCTCACTCAAAATATCTTAATTAATGCAACAAGGGATGCGGCATCTGATGCTTTTGCTTTTTCAGGGGCGGATGCCGCGCTGATGAATTACACCAACACCACCAGCACCCAAAAAATGCATGTGGCTGAGGCGAACAGTTTTTGGCTTGCCAGTTTTCGTCTGCCTTATTACATGACCGTCATGTGGATGCTGACCTTATGCATTTTTCCTTTAGTGGTCTTGATTGCCTATTTACCGATTAAGGTAAATGTTTACATCTTGTATCTGCAGTCACAGGTTTTTCTTTGGTCATGGCCTCCGATGTTTATCATTATCCATTATTTCGTTTCACTGGCATCAAGCACTACCATTTCTTTGTTTGGTCAAAAAACAGGAGGAGTTACTTTTTCTAACATCGACTCATTGGCAAGCTATCACAGTAATTTTGCCTACACGGCAGGTGCACTGGCCGCAAGTGTGCCCTTTCTTGCCTATTACATTACTAAAGGATTAGGTCCTATTTTAAGTAATGCTGCCCAACACTTTGGAGGGATGGCGCAGTCCTTATCGGTTGGTGAAGCGCAATCGGCAGCACAAGGGAATGTCTCAATGGCTTCTTACAGTGGTTGGAATATGAACTATGACAATCATCATGCGCATAAATTCGATACAAACCACTCGCATGCTTCAGGCAGTGCTACGGTACAGATGGCTAATGGTGCGCTATTGACCGAAACAGCCAATGGTTCTCGTATTGGAAATGTTATGCCTGCGATATCGCATAGTGCCGTCAACGTTCATGCTTCAGATAGGGTTGTCGATTCACTTCATCATAGTGCAAACGAATCATTTAGTAATGCCAACCAACTTCGAACTGCAGGAGATAAGCATCTGCAAGCAGGCTTAACCGAGATGAAGAATTTCACAGCAAATGATGCAAATGATTACAGAATCGGGGAAGGGGTGAGTAATACAACAACAGATAGTATTAGCCAGGACTTACGCAAAATGAAAGATGCGGTTCATCAATATAATGATCATCATGATGGCTCTGTGCAGGTAAGTGCAGAAGCGGCAGCAGCTTATAGGCTAAATAGTGATAAGGCAGTATGGGGCAAGGGAATTGCCTGGGTGACGGGCACATCGTTTGATGCTTCAGTCACTGGACGAGCATCGGCATCGACCACGCATAGCCTTCAAACATTTAATAACTCCAGCGAAGGACAGGCCTTCAATGAGGCGTTCAATCACATGGTATCTACGGCTAAAAGCAGTCATTTGGATGCGTCTGATTCACGCAATTTAAGTGGCGCTGAGCAAATTGCCGCTAATTTCTCATCTGGTCAGTCACTTATCGAGCAGTCATCGAGTGAATACGCTCATGGATTACAGTTACAGAGCGCCGCAAGCCATGCCGAAGAACATTCAGCAACGATTGACGATAATTTAAATCAGGTTTACCACGATTGGGTGCTGTCAAAACATGGTGCACGTGGGGAGCAGGTGATGTTGCAAACCGATGCGCACAGCATTGCTACTCAGCATCAGTGGGTTGGAGAGTTTTTAAAGTCTAGTAGTGGTCACCATGCGATTACTTCACAAGTAAATTCCGCCCTAGCTGAAACGGGCAATGATTTGAAAGGACAGTATCAAGCTGATGCAGGCCGTTTGAAGCAAGCACAAGGTTTAAGACAGCAATTTGTTCGGGATAAAGATGAGGTTGATTTAACAGCAAACCGCAAGGGTTTGACTCAAATGAGCACAGAACAGTTGTCAACGGCTATGGATATTCAGTCGTCTCAACGCTTGAAGTCTGTAGTTGAGAATGCATCGAAGACGTCGAATACTGTTAGTAATAAGATGAATGCTATAGACACAAAAATTACACATGAACCACTTAACAAGGAGAAATAATATGGAACATCAGCAACTAGAGGAAGCAATAAAAAGTGATTTAAGAACCATTCCAACACTTAAAATGGGTGGTGTGTCAGCTAAGGATTTTTATATTCCCGTACTCGTGCTGATTTTCAAGATATCGCTCATTTTT